>JAIRRG010000024.1 GCA_031256095.1 Desulfobulbaceae bacterium | reverse complement strand
ACCGCTGTTCGAGGCGCACGGCATCGAACTGGAAATCAGCCGCGCCATTGAAAAAAAGGTCTGGCTGCGCTCCGGCGGCTATATCATCATTGAAAGCACTGAAGCGCTGTCGGTCATCGACGTCAACACCGGCCGCTACGTCGGCAAGCACGATCTCGGTGAAACCATCTTCAAGACCAACATGGAAGCGGCGGTCGAGATCGCCTATCAGTTGCGCCTGCGCAACATCGGCGGCATCATTATCATCGACTTCATCGACATGGAAGAGGAAGAACAGCGGGAAACTTTATACACCGCCTTCAAGGAGGCGATGAAGCGCGACAAAAGCCGCATCAATATCTTAAAACTCTCGGAATTTGGCCTGGTGCAGATGACCAGGAAGCGCAACAGCGAAAGCCTCTATCAACTCATGTGCGAGCCGTGCCTGTACTGCGGCGGCGAAGGGATGTTGAAATCGCGGCGGACGATCTGCTATGAAATTTTTAGAAAAATCGACCGCAACGCCAAAAATGCCGGCGGCCACACCGTAACGGTGCGGGCGCATCCACTCATCGCCGAGATGCTGTCCCACGAGGAAGAAGCGCCGCTGCTGCAACTGGGCAAAGACATCGGCAAGCGCATCCTTGTTGCCGCCGCCAAGGACCTGCACCTCGAAAAATACGAAATCATCTGGCAGGGCTAGCCCGCTTTCGATGCGGACCGCCTTGCCGAGTCCATCTTCTTTCACCACAGAACAGCAATGACCTTTTCATCAATGCAGAACAACCCGACGACCTCGGCAAAACGCCGTCTTTCCCCGGCCTTGCTCATCACCTGCGCCGTCATCGCCCTGATCGTTATCGCCCTGTTCTTCCTGTTTTTCGAGGCGGGAAAACCCACCATTACCCTAGAAAACGACAGCGACAGCATTGGCCGCAACAGCACCATCGCCGTCACGGTCAAGGATGAAAAAAGCGGCCTGCGGCGCGTCAAGATCGAGGCCATCCAAGGGAACCTGACAAAAGAGCTGCTGACGAGAGATTATCCGCGCCATGGCTATATCGGCTTAATTGGCCCGGTCACTGACCACCTGGAAGCCCTATTTACTGCCCCGAATTTCGGTTTCAAAGAGGGCAATATCGAATTGGTGATTACCGCTCACGGTTATTCCCTTCTCAGTGGTTTCGGCGGCGGCAACATGACGGTGCTGCGGAAAACCGTGCGCCTTGACACCAAACCACCGGTTATCAGCTTGGTCACCAACAAGCCATTCATTACCCCCGGTGGCAGCGGCCTAGTTGTTTATAAGCTTGATAAACCGGTGAGAGAGCAAGGGGTACTGCTGAATGGTAGGCTGTTTCCCGGCTTCCCGCTGCCCGGCGTCAAAGATGGCTACGTCTGCTATTTCGCACTACCCTATGACGCGGCGAAACTCGAACAGGCGGCGCTGCGGGCGACCGATTTGGCTGGCAACACCACCTTATTGGGCCTGGCCATGCGCTTTAAGTCGGTCAAATGGAAAGATGACAAAATTCCGGTCAGCGATACCTTCCTGACCATGAAGCTGCCGGAATTTGAACAGCATTATCCAGAGATGCACGGCACGCCACTTGAACAATATATCTATGTCAATGGTGAAGTGCGCCGCGCCAACGAGAAAAAAATCAACGAGCTTTGCGGTAAAAGCGACGAAAAACGTCTGTGGAGCGGCGCCTTTGTCCGGGCGCCGGGCAGTGCCCCCGCCGGTTTCGCCGACCAGCGCGCTTATGTCTACAATGGGTCTCAATTCGACAAACAGGTGCATCTCGGCATGGACATTGCCTCACTGGCCCACGCCCAGATACGGGCGGCAAACGCCGGCACTGTTGTTTTTGCTGATTATATGGGGATTTACGGCAACATGGTCTTACTCGACCACGGTCAGGGTATTTTCAGCCTCTACGCCCATATGAGCCAGATCAACGCCAAAGTTGGCGATGCGGTGACGAAAAACACCGTCCTTGGCTTAACCGGCGCCACCGGCATGGCCGGCGGTGATCATCTGCATTTTTCCATGCTGGTGCATGGCGTTTTCGTGACGCCGATCGAGTGGTGGGACCCACACTGGATCCAGGTCAATATCGACGAGCCGCTGGCCCAGGCCAGCGGGCAGACTGCTTCGCATTGATACGATAGCCGCTACGTCTTTGACGCAGGATAAAGATCTGGTTAATATTATTTTTGACAGGATTGAGTTGGAGCAGTTCCCTTTTTCAATTAAACTTTTTTCACTTTCATGACCAGCAAAATCGCCATCCAAGACCGCTATCCCGCCCAGCACGCGAACTGTTTCGGCTGTGGCCGCAACAATCCAGGTGGCCTGCATTTGAAAAGTTTCGCCGAGGGCGATGAGGTCGTCTGCCGCTACACACCACCACTACAATGTAGCGGCGGCGTACCGGATTCTCTCTACGGCGGGCTGATCGCCAGCCTCTTCGATTGTAACAGCGCCGCAGCGGCGACCGTAGCCGTATCGCCAGATGGCGAAGTCCCGCCGCGTTTCGTCACCGCCTCGCTGAAGGTCGATTTCTTGAAACCGACGCCGGTCGGCGTGACCCTGGAGCTGTTTGCCAAGGCCATCGAAGTCAAGGGGCGCAAGGTGATTGTCGAGTCGCGCCTGGTGGCAGCCGGCGAGATCCGCGCCTCCGCCCAGGCGGTGATGGTGTCCTTGACGGCGAAAAAGTAGTCATCATATCTGGTACAGTTTCATCTTTTCCCACAGGTTTTTCCGGCTGATGCCAAGCATCTCGGCGGCTGGGCTTTTGCCGCCACCGCTTTTCGTGAGCGCCCGTAGAATTGCCTGTTTTTCCGCCCGCGCCACCGCGTCGGCCAGCAGCGTGCTGTCGCCAGGCGTCGCGTCTTGGCCTTTACCACCCAGGTCGGCGGGCAGATCGCCGACGCCGATTACCGCCTCCGGGGCCAGCACCGAAGCGCGTTCGATGATATTGCGCAACTCCCGCACATTGCCTGGATAGTCGTAGGCTGAAAGCAGTGCCATCGCCTGTGGGGCCAAGCTCATGGCCACGCCGCGTTTGAGGCTGAAAGCGCGAAGAAAATGGGCGGCCAGTTGGGCAATATCCTCGCGCCTTTCCCGCAGCGGCGGCACACTGACCGGAATGACCCGCAGCCGATACAGTAAATCTGACCGGAACGCCCCCTTCTCCACTTCGGCGTCCAGATCTTTGGCGGTCGAGCAGATGATGCGGACGTTGATTTTCACGGCGCGGCTGCCGCCGACCCGTTCCAGTTCCCGTTCCTGCAGCACCCGCAGCAATTTCGGTTGCAGGGCCACTGGCAGATCGGCAATTTCATCAAGGAGGATACTGCCACCGCTGGCCATTTCAAAGCGGCCAATTTTTTGCCGCACCGCTCCTGTGAAGGCGCCTTTTTCGTGGCCGAACATCTCGGCTTCCATCAGGCCATCGGGGATGGCGGCACAGTTCAGTTTGATGTAGGGCCGGTCGCGGCGGTCGCTCTGGTTGTGAATGGCCTCGGCCACCAACTCCTTGCCGGTGCCGGATTCGCCGGTGATGACGATTGAGGCGTCGCTGGCCGCCACCCGTCCAATCAGCGTGCGCAATTCCCGCATCGGGGCACTGTCGCCGATCAACAGCCGCCCGCGCTGAAGCTGCGAATCTTCAAGCGATACCGCCCTGGCTCTGAGATTTTGCATCGACAGGAGACGGTTAACACGGATCACCAAGTCGTCCATATCGAACGGTTTGAGTATATATTCCGCCGCGCCCCGCTGCAGGCAGCTGATGGCGCTTTCGACGCTGCCGTAACCGGTCATTAGTATGACGTCGGTATAGGGGGCCGCCTCCTGGGCCCGTTTCAGCAGTTCCAGGCCGTCGGCATACGGCATCTTAACATCGGAAATGATCAAGCGATAGGCGTTTTGTTCGATTTGGGTCAGAGCCTCGCGGCCATCTTTGGTGACATCGACCAGCCAACCGTACTTTTCCAAGCGGTCTCTGACGGTGATACGCATGATTTCATCATCTTCGGCCAACAGAATTCTGATCATCGCCGCTCCTCATCGGCTGTGTCGCTGTTCATACGGTTTTCGCTTATCGGCAGGCTAACACGAAAGAGACTGCCGTGCCTTGGGGCCGATTTGGCTTCAATGCTTCCGCCCATTTTATGGATCAGGGAATAGCTTACCGCCAGACCCAGGCCCGTGCCCTCGCCGACTTCCTTAGTGGTGAAGAAGGGATCGTAGATTTTGTCAATGATTTCCGGAACGATGCCACAACCGCTGTCGGCGAATTCGAGGATCACCCACTCGCCTTGCCGGCGCGAGGAAACTCGCAACTGACCACCGTCCGGCATGGCCTGGATGGCGTTCAGGCCGATGTTGATGACAATCTGTTTGATCGCCTCGCTGTCAAAATAGAATGCCTCGCCGACTCGCAAGTCCATGGTCAGGTCGATATTTTTCATGCGGTAGGCAAGCAGCGCCATGCACTCACGGATTTCGCTGTCGATGTGCACCGCCCGTGGTTGCAGCGGGTTGTTGCGGCCAAAATTCAGCAACTGGCCCATGATCGTCTCAATGCGGGACAGCCCCTTGTCAAGTAGTGGCAGATAGCGGGCGGGCATATCCTGGTCGCCGGGCGCATCTTTCATGTTTTTTACACAGTTGCGCAAGCCACCCAGCGGATTGTTGATCTCGTGGGCAATGCCGGCGGTGATCTGGCCCAGAGCCGCCATCTTTTCGTTATAGAGAGCTTGCTCGGCGGCAGCCTTGAGTTGGGCTTTGCTGGCTTCGAGGCGCTGGCACAGGGAAATAAAATCGGCGGTCAGACTACCAATCTCGTCGTTACCGGTGGGCAGGTGTTTGATGATGTCCTGCTCTGGATACAGGCCCATGGCTTTCTGCAGGCGGATGAGCGGCTTGGCAACGAGAAATTCAAAGAGCAGAAACACCACCGCTGCCAGCAACACGGTGGAAATGATGGCAAACAGCACCAGGTGGCGATTGGCTTGGGTAATGGCGGCATCGGCCCAGGTCAAGGGGATGGTGATACTTAAGGCCCCGCGGATATCGCCGATGTTGTAGCCGTGTTCGGCATGGCAGGCCAGACAGCTCTGGTTGGTGATCAGCGGCGCAATGTAGCGTAGTACCCGTCCCGTTTTTTCGGCGATTACCTCGCCACGCTCCTGGGTATTTCCAGTCGTGAACTGGGCCAGGCTTTGTTCTTCAAAAACATCCGGGCTGTTCTCTGGGTTAATTGGCTTCAGGCTGGTAACGCGGAAACGTCCATAACCGGCGCGGCTGGCGTATTCCGACAGCTCGCGCGTGACCATCGCCGGATTGCGTTTGACCAGGACAAGGCCACTTGTTGTAGTCAGATTCGAGTCGATAAGATAGGGATTCTCCGGGACGTTGTCGCCTTTGATAAAAAACAGGCCATTGTGATCCGAAACCCATTCACGGGTCAAAATAAGCTGTTGGAAGAGCATCCGCGCCTGCTGCATCGCCTGGCCAATGACAAGCCCATGCTGTATCCTGATGATAGCCAGGAAAATCAGAGTATAGGAAAAGATCAGCGCTAGGCTGATGCCAATGATGAAGGTAACGCGCAGCTTCATAACCCTCCAGTTGTTGAACTGGCAGTCATGTTACTTCATGGTAACGGCATGGTCAATGCCGAGGGAAGGGCAGGTGGGAAAGGACGGCGGGGCGGCAAGTACCGCCCCGCCTGGAAAAAGCATGTTACCAGTTGATGCCCAGCAACTCGAAGTAGGCCTTATCGTGGGCGCAGGCCGGGCATATGTCTGGAGCGCCAACGCCTTGATGGACATAACCGCAGTTACGGCAGCGCCAGGCGGTGGTCTCCTCCCGTTTGAACACCCGGCCTTCCTTGATATTTTTTACGAAATCGAGGAAGCGCCGCTCATGGAATTGTTCGGCGACGGCGATGGCGCGCATCACCTGGGCGATGTCGGCAAAGCCTTCTTTCTGAGCAATATCGGCAAATTGAGGATACATAACGGTGTATTCGTGATGCTCCCCAGCGGCGGAAGCAATCAGGTTGGCGCTGGTGTCAGCAATGATGCCGGCCGGAAAGGCGGCAACAATCTCGACATCGCCGCCCGGCAAAAATTTGAACAAGCGCTCGGCATGTTCTTTTTCCTGGCTGGCGGTCTCGGCAAAAATATCGGAGATCTGCACATAGCCATCTTTTTTCGCGGCACTGGCAAAGAAGGTGTAGCGGTTGCGGGCCTGCGATTCACCACAAAAAGCGGTCAGGATGTTCTTTTCAGTCTGGGTCCCTTTCAACGATGCCATAAGAGTATCCTCATTTTTCAGGTGCTTGGCTTGGACCATCCCGCTTCCCATGGGCGGCGGCGGCCCGTCATTGACGTTCAATAACGATAGATTTTTTTGGCAGAAAAGTAAAGTGGACAAATAGTAATAATCATTCTTTTCTTATTGTCCGCCCAGTCGCTGACAACAAAACTGCCGCAGTGTAAAAAGTGGGCTGTTTTCCCATGCAATAATAGTGTAATTTCAATAGCGAAACGCCGGTGCTCAATTTGAGGATATTCTGCGGGATTTGATAAAAGAGGAGGGATCATGATTGCTCAGGAACTCATTGACATTCTCGCCTGCCCGAAGTGCAAAGGGGCGGTGCGTTTGCTGGAGGGAGGGCTCCTCTGTGAACCCTGCTCGTTGCTATACCCGATCCGCGACGACATTCCGATCATGCTGATTGAGGAAGCCATTGTCTGGCAAGCCGCCGACGAGCCGACGGCCGAGGAGCTGGAACTCTTCGCCCGTTTCGTCAAAAACGGTGATCACGAGGCCAGCGATTATTTCGCTTTGATTAACGAATTGGTCAAACGCCGCGAAAGCGGCAACAGCAGACACTGGCAGGCGGCCATCGACCACGCCTACGCTCTGCTGCAGGCCGAAATCCGCGACAATGCCAATCCGCCGACGGAAGCGATCAATTTTGGCACTTCCGGCTGGCGCGGCAGGCTGGGCAAGGATGTCTGCCTGCGCACGGTGGCCGTGGTAACCGAGGCAATCATCGGAATGTATCGCCAGACCGACGGCGACACGGCGCTGGCGGCGCTTCTCGGCGTAAAAAATTTCGCCGAAGCGAAACGCCGTGGCTGCGTCGTCGGCCACGACAACCGCTTCGCCGGCGACATGCTCGCCGATACCGTTGTCGAGATGCTGTGCCGCGCCGGTTTCACAGTCTATCAGGCCGGAGAAACGACGACCGGCGTCCTGTCGGCCTCGGTGTTGCGGCTTGGCGCCGCCTTTTCTATCAACCTGACACCCTCGCACAACCCATTGCAATACGGCGGTTTCAAATATAACGCCGCCGATGCCGGTCCCGCCGCCGCTAGCCTGACTGGCCACATCACCGAAAACGCCCGCGCTCTGCTTGCGCAACCGGAGTTTGCCTCACCGGCTCCCTTTGCCCTCCGCAAGGCCAGCCGCGAGCATGTCATTGCCCTGGATTCGCTTGCCTGCTGGCAAGACCTCGTGGCAGAAAACACGTCGCTGCATGGTTTGTCGCTGGCGAAAATCATGGACAATTTCGCTACCCGCGCCGATATGATTGTCGCCATCGACGTCGTGCATGGGGCTAGCCGCTCACATCTGCCGCGTCTCTTGCCGGAGCAGGTGGCGGATAGGTTAATTTTCCTGCGCGCCAATACCGACGTTACCTTCGGCGGTATCGCTCCGGAGCCGTCGACGGCCAATATGGCCGGCGTGGTTAACACCTTACGGTGGCGATCCGAAGCCTTAAAAGTGGGAGCAATCATCGATCCAGACGGCGACCGCATCCGTTTTACCGACGGCGATAGAGAAATCACCATGAATCAGTTTGGGGCCATGGCCTATCACTTTCTCCACCACTACAAGGGCAAGAAGGGCTTGGTGGCCAAGACGGTGGCCACCTCGAATTTGGCCAACGCCCTGGCCAAGGCTTTTGGCGAAGAACTGTTCGAGCCAAAGGTCGGTTTCAAGGAGTTTAAACCGGTCATTGGTAAGGCGCTGGTCATGTTCGAGGAGTCGGACGGCATTTCGATTATCGGCCACACGCCGGAAAAAGATGCCTACATCGGTCTTCTCTTGGCTATGGACATGGTGGAGACCACCGGAAAAAATCTCGGCGTTTATCTCGCCGAAATTGAACGGGAATTTGGCGCCTATTATCCAGAACGCGACGGCGTTACCGTGAAAATCAAGGGTAATGCCCTTCTCCAAGAATTGGCCAAGCTGGACAAATACGGAGTGGGCGCCGCGGTGGCGGTCGGCGGTCAGGCAAAGAAAATTGCCGAGGTAATTACCATCGACGGGCGGAAGATGGTCCTCGAAGATGGTTCATGGCTCTTGATCAGGCCGTCTGGCACCGAGCCGAAAATTCGCCTTTATGTCGAATCGCGTGACGCCAAGGGGGCGGGAACGCTGCTGCAAACGGCCAGGGGAATGCTTAGCGAATTAGGACTTCTATGAAAATCGTCGCCTTCTTCGATGGCCGCCCTGGTCATGAAAAGCAGACCAAGGGCATCCTGGAGGCTGTGGCCGCGCTTTGTCCGCTGCACGTTGAAGATGTGCATCTGCCGCCAAATTCATGGTTCAAGAATATCCTTTTAAGTGGCAACACCTCTCTTTTTTCTGGTGCCGATCTGCTGTTGGGGACCGGCACCGCCACCCATGCGCCGATGCTGGCCGCCAAACTGCGCCATCGTTGGCCAGTGGCGACGGCCATGGCCCCGGAGCCGCTGTGGCGCTGGGCCTTTGATCTCTGTTTTGTGCCGGTACATGACAGTGTGAAAGCGGCAAAAAATATCTTCCCGACCATCGGCCCAGCGACGCCGCTGACCGACCGGGGCAGGCATGACGCGGCAAGGGGCCTGATCCTCGTCGGCGGCACCGACCCGAAGAGCCATAGCTGGAACGACCATGAAATCATCGGCAACATCATGGAAATCTTGGCTGCAGAGAAGGATATTACCTGGCATATTTCATCGTCGCCGCGCACACCTGCGATAACCGAGACGGCGCTTAGCCTCTTGCCGGAACAATTTCCCAGCTGCCGGTTCTTCCCGTATAAAGAAACACCCGCTGGTTGGGTGGAAAATGAGTACGACGCCAGCGGCCAGGTTTGGGTGACAGCCGATTCCATTTCCATGATCTACGAGGCCCTTACCGCCGGTTGCGCGGTCGGGTTGCTACCGGTCTCCTGGCGCCAGCCGGGCAACAAATTTCAGCGAAGCATCGATTATCTGGTGGAACATGACTTTATCCGCCTTTTGGCCGATTGGCGTACAGGAAACAGGCTACAGCCGCCGCCCGCTCCGCTCGCCGAAGCGCGGCGTTGTGCCGAAGAAATAGTGAGGCGCTGGTGTCAAAAAAACTGACTGTTGTTCAGATGGTGCCGGAGATGGAGGAAGGCGGCGTCGAGGGCGAAACCCTTGACTTCGCCGTTTTTCTGGCTCGGCATGGGCACAATTCAATTGTTATTTCCGGCGGCGGCCGCATGGTCCAGGAACTGGAGCAGGGCGGCTGCCGTCATGTGCTATGGCCACATGTCGGAGAAAAAAACTTCCGTTGTCTCAAGTATATCGGCAGGCTGAAACGTTTTTTACAAAAGGAACGGGTTGATATTCTCCATCTGCGCTCGCGCTTGCCGGCCTGGATTGGCTATCTGGCCTGGAAATCGTTGCCGGCAAGCGGGCGGCCGGGCCTGATCACAACCTTTCACGGCTTCTACTCGGTCAATTTTTACTCGGCGATCATGACCAAAGGCGAGTTGGTCATCGCCGTTTCTCATACTGTCGCCGATCATATCGGCAAAAATTACCAGATTGACGCCAGCCGCATCCGCCTGGTGCATGGCGGTTTTGACACTTCTTTTTTCGACCCGGAAGCGGTGGCACCGGAGCGGATCGAAAATCTGCGCCACCAGTGGCAGCTGGGGACGGAGCCGGTGATCCTGCTACCGGGCCGTTTGACGCAATGGAAAGGACAGGAAGTTTTCATCGACAGCCTAGCCCTGTTGAAGGATCAGCCCTTTACCGCCTTGTGCGTCGGCGATGTCACGGAAAATTCATCCTTCTCCCAAAAACTGCGCGACCAGATTCAATCGCTGGGTCTGACCGACCGTGTACTCCTGGTTGGCCATTGTAGTGATATGCCCACCGCCCTGATGCTCGCCGATTTGGTGGTTTCCGCCTCTTCAACCGAGCCGGAAGCCTTTGGCAAGGTGGCGATTGAGGCCATGGCCATGGGCAAGCCGGTGGTGGCCACCGCCCATGGCGGCAGTCTGGAAACGGTTAAAGACGGTGAAACCGGCTGGCTGGTGCCGCCTGGCAATCCGCAGGCCATGGCCAAGGCCATCGCCTGCGCCTTGGAGCACCGGGAAAAATTGCCGGAGATGGGCGACAAAGGGCGCCGATGGGTAAGCGAGCATTTTACCGCCGCCAGCATGTGCCGAAAAACCCTGGATGTCTACCGCGAACTGGACGAGCGACATGGATTGCCCAAGGGCTGAAAAGACCACAAAAAACACCACCATGATGGTGCAGACTGGTGCTTGCCGATCCCTCGTCGGCAAATTTCAGGCCGCACGTAGACAGCACCACAGTGCAACACCTTGGGGAAGATATGGCAAAGCGTTTTGCCAAGACGCTAAACAAAACGCGGATTGGCGGCTATCACTGGAGCGATGCACGCGGCGTCAAACCACGCTGAAGCCGGAACAGTTCATGAGGACATCCCCCCGAACCATGCGCGTCCGCATCTTGAGACATATCATTTTTTGCCTGTGCTTTGTGGTCGTCGGCCTTGCTGATGCTGAGGCCGCTTCACTGCCAGCGGCCGAAACATTGCCGCCCGCCAGTGGAAAACAGGTGGTGATCCTCTACTCCGGCACCCGCAATTTTCCTGCCACCGTCGACGTTGAAAAAGGACTGAACGAAGGCTTTGCCGGCAACAACCTGAACATACAGCTGTTCTCCGAATATCTCGACCTCTCGCGATTTCGCGATACCCAGCAACGAGAGGCCCTGGCGGATTTGCTGCGACATCGGTACAGCGCCAGCCGGATCGATCTGGTTATCGGGGTTGACGTGCCTGCCGCCAACTTCCTGATGGAGCATACCACCCTCTTTGCCGACACCCCGATTGTTCTCTGCCTCGTGCCCGAAGACATACGAGATCGCATCCTCGCCTCTTCGCTCAAGGATCGAGTCGCTGGCGTCCTGCAGCCAACCTCTGCCTTGCGCAACCTGATGGATTTAATCCTACACCTCAAGCCCACCACTAAACAAGTCGTCCTGGTGTCGGGCTCTTACGAAAACGACCTGCTCCGGGCCGACGTCCTGCGGCAGGTGCTGGGTAACCTCCGGGACAGGGTGGAGCTCATCGATCTCTCTGCCCAACCCCTGGAAAAGATTCTCGAGCGGTGCGAGACACTGCCTCCGGACACGGTCATTGTCTACTCAACCTTTTCCGTCGATGCCGACGGCCGCAGCTTTATTTCCAGAGATGTCCTGCAATCCATTGCCACTCATACCAAGGCGCCGATTTTCAGCCCATCCGAGTCCTTCATGGGCAAAGGCATTGTCGGCGGCTCGCTGATTTCCTTGCGACTGCAAGGAAACAGGGCGGCGGAAATGGCCTTGCATATCCTCCACGGCCAAATGCCGCAAAGCCTGCCCTGGGCCGGCGCCGACACCACCGTCTCCTTGTACGACTGGCGCCAGCTTCAGCGACATGGCATTGACGAGGCCCTCCTGCCTCCGGGGAGCACGGTCCTCTTCCGTGAGTCGACGATCTGGGAATTGTACCGATTTTACATCGTCGGCGTCGCCGTTCTTGTGCTTGTGCAATCGCTGCTGATTATCGGTCTGCTGATCAACCTGCGGCAACGCAAGGAGGCAGAAGCGGCCCTGCGCGACAGCCAACAGGAGCTTCGCACCCTGGCCGGACGCCTGATCTCCGCGCAGGAAGAAGAACTCGGTCGCTTGGCTCGCGGATTCCACGATGATTATACCCAGCGGCTGGCGGCTATGGCCATTGAGGCCGGGGCCTTGGAACTCCAGGTCGGTCGGAACGAACCCCCGTTCCAAGGCCGGATCGGTCGTCTCAAGGAACAACTGGCCCATCTTTCCGAGGACATCCACGCCCTGTCCCGGGAACTGCATCCCGCCATCCTCAAAGATCTGGGACTGGTTCGGGCCGTCCGTTCCCTGTGCCTCAGATTTGCCGACCGCGAGGGCATCCCAGTGAACTGCCATCTCGACCCTCTGCCCGACGACATCCCCCCGGATATTGCTCTGTGCATCTATCGGGTGATCCAGGAAGGTCTGCGCAACATTGGCAAACACGCCCACGCCCGTCATGCCGACGTGTTCCTCAAGGCCACCGCCGATCATCTCCTGGCGACCATCGAAGACGACGGCATCGGGTTCGACCCAAAACGCTCCCGCCATACCCCCGGCATCGGACTGGCAAGTATGCGCGAACGGGTGCAGTATGTGCAGGGCACATTCACAATTCAATCGGCGCCGGGACAGGGAACGGTGATCGAGCTCTCGGCGCCTTTGACCAGGAGGGGACATGAGGAAAGCACGAATTCTGCTGGCTGACGACCACCGGATGGTTGCCGAGGGACTGCGCGGTCTGCTCGAGCCGGACTACCATTTGGTGGAGATCGTCGAGGATGGCCGGGCCTTGCTCAAGGCGGCGGATCGGCTCACGCCCGATGTCGTGGTGGTGGACATTTCAATGCCGCTCTTGAACGGTATTGAAGCGGTGCGCCAGATCAAGAAGAACAACCCGTCAATTGCCGTGGTCTTCCTGACCATGCATCTTGACGTCGCCTACGCGGCCAGCGCCCTCGAAGCCGGAGCCTCCGGCTATGTCCTCAAGCATTCGGCCCCTTCCGAGCTGCTGACGGCCATCGCTTGTGCCCTCAAAGGACAGACCTACATTACCCCGATGCTGGCCGGAGAGCTGTTGAGCTACCAACGCAACCGGCCACTGGGCGAGCCGGAGGACGGTCTTGCCCGGCTGACGGCACGCCAGCGCGAGGTACTGCAACTGATCGCCGAAGGCCATTCGGTCAAAGAGACCGCTACCATACTCGGCATCTCGACCCGTACCGTTGAATTCCACAAATACAGCATGATGGAATCCTTGGGCTTGAAGACTTCGGCGGAATTGATGCGCTTTGCCATCGAACACGGCATCAAATAACACGGCAGTCTTTTCCCCCTCCCGCAACTACTCACCTGACCGTCAGCCACGTTTTATTTTGTGACATGGACTGTCCCCCCTTCCTCGCTTTCGCTATCCGCCTGACAATAATCGGCTCTTGGCGACTCCCCTGGCCCGTTCCGGCCGTACTCTGGGAGAATTAACTGAAGAAACTAGTACGTTTCCTAGATTCCGATATTCCCTCTTTTGCTTACATATAAGTGACGGTTAGACAATGGATTGGCCATTGCTCGCAATTTTCTTTGAAAATCAATAAAGGGGAAATCAATGAGGGAGAAAATGAAAAACTGGCGGCTTCTCGCCATGCCCTGCTCGGCGGCCATCGTCACCGTAATCGAGTTGCTGGCCGGGGCAACGCCGGGCCGGACGGCACCGTATATCGACAGTGGGCAGGCGATCAATGTGCCGGGCGATCATGCATCTCCATAAAACGTTGGCAGCGTTCTATGGATCAATCGGTGAAAGTACATTAGAGCCTTTCAACTTTCGTTGCTGGACTGAGGCCAAGAAAAACGGTCAGCATACCTAAGCAGTCAGCAATCGCAAGAAATAAACTAGAGTAAATCATATCGAAATATGCGGTGATAAAACCGTACATTTCGACATACTTCAATGAGGATTATACAATGGATAGAATAACGAACCCTTTTTCCCCTGGTGCCGGAGCCCCGCCGCCAAAATTGGCGGGCCGTGAGGCAATTCTTGAACAAGGGCGGGCGTTGTTTGGACGAATCAAAGCGCGACGCCCAGAAAAAAATCTGCTGATGACAGGTTTGCGCGGGGTAGGCAAGACCGTGCTTCTCAATGAGATGGAGCGAATGGCCATCGAGGAAGGATATCGCACCATCTCGATTGCAGCCCATGAGGACAAATCCCTGGCGCTCTTCCTGATTCCCCAGCTGCGGCACCTTCTCTTCGAGCTTAATAACAGAGTGGCGGGGGCGGACGATAAGGTACGGCGAGGGCTAGCCGTACTCAAAAGTTTCATCAGCGGCATCCAAATCCCCGCTCAACGGTATGAAATTGGGCTGGATATAGATTCCGAGCAGGGCGCTGCCGACAGTGGTGATCTGGAAATTGATATACCCAACCTTTTTCTCGCCGTGGCCGAGGCGACCGATGAACATCAAACGCCAGTCGCTTTATTGATTGACGAAATGCAGTATCTTCGTCCATCCGAGCTTAACGCCCTGATCGTGGCCATGCACAAAATCCAGCAACAACAGCTCCCTTTGCTGCTTGTTGGGGCAGGCTTACCCATACTGCCAGGCCTCACTGACGAATCGAAATTTTATGCCGAGCGGCTGTTCAGTTTTCCAGAGATCGGGCCATTATCGGAAGGCGAATCCATGCTGGCCATCAAGGAACCGATCGAGAGCGCTGGCGAAAGCATTGAGGACGCCGCGCTTCAGGAAATTTTCCGCCTCACCAAAGGCTACCCTTATTCTCTGCAAGAATGGGGCTATCAGTTGTGGAACCAGGCGGAACGTTCTCCTCTTAGCGTTGCCCTTGCTCAGAAAATCACCGATCTGGTTGCCCATCGTCTTGACGAAAATTTTTTCCGGGCGCATTCTAATCGCTTAACCCCTCGCGAAAAAATGTATTTACGCGCCATGGCCGAACTCGGAGCGGAACCATACAGAACTGCTGATATTGCCGATACCTTGGGAGTGAAAATAAACAGTCTCGGTCCTCTCCGTTCGACTCTGATCAAAAAAGGAATGATTTATAGCCCTTCGCACGGCAATATGGCTTTCACCGTGCCACTGTTCAACGCATTTATGAAACGGGCTATTCCAGAATTCTCTCCTATCCATTGACCGAGGTTTACCGCTGACGTTTGATCAGGAAATCGAAATTTTCGGGTCTGTAAAGTGAACTGTGTCAAGGTTTGGTTGTTCATAACTCATTGACAGGTACCCTGTCTTCGCCGAAGACAATCTGGAAGACCTGCAAAGCGGGCTTCCAGTGGCGGATCACTGCCCACTTGTCAGCACAATGCCGGATAGCCAGATACATCGCCTTGAACACGCTGTTATCGTTGGCAAAGATTCTGCGGTTTCGCGTCAACTTACGCAAGCTCGCATTCAACGATTCAATGACGTTGGTTGTATAGATCACCTTGCGAATCTCCGGCGGGAATTGAAAGAACGGGATGATGTTATCCCAATTGCCTCTCCACAGCCGGATAACCGCCCGATATTTATCGCCCCAGACGGCTTCCAGGGCGTTCAACTCACCTTCGGCTTCTTCTGCTGTCGCCGACTGATAAATGGCCTTGAGCATGGCGACAACGGCCTTGCTGTCGGTGGCGGTGACGTAACGCAGGCTGGCGCGGACAAGGTGAACAATGCACAACTGCGTCAATGTCTTCGGATAGAGGGCATTGACCGCTTCCGGCAGGCCTTTCAAGCCATCCATACAGGTAATGAAAATATCTTTTACCCCGCGATTCTTCAATTCCGTCAGCACCGACAGCCAATATTTCGCGCCCTCGTTCTCGGTGATCCACAGACCAAGAACCTCTTTCTGCACGCGCAGGTTGACGCCCAAAACAACATGAACAGCTTTGCGGATCACCTGCTTGCCTTGGTGAACTTTAACGACAATACCGTCCAGCCAGATGATCGGATACACCGATTCCAAAGGGCGGTTCCGCCAAGCGTCTACCTCATCGAGCACCGCGTCGGTAACCTGTGAGATGATGCTGTGCGAAACATTGACGCCGTACAAGTCATGCAAGGCGCTTTCTATGTCGCGGGTACTCATGACGCGAGCGTACAGCGCCAGTATCTTCTCTTCCATGCCGCCCAGCCGTATCTGACGCTTCTTGATCAACTGCGGCTCAAAGCTGCCCTGACGGTCACGAGGAGTTTCAATTCCAAACTCTCCGAAGGTGCCTTTCACCACTTTGGCGAGCTTGCCATTGCGGCGATTCGCCCCTCCTCCTGACGCTTTCTCTTCTGCAAGGTGAGCTTCCATCTCCGCTTCGAGAGAACGGTTGATTATCCGCTGCAGCAGTTGGCTGTATAGGCGGTCAACGTCTCCAGG
>JAIRRG010000002.1 GCA_031256095.1 Desulfobulbaceae bacterium | reverse complement strand
TTTTTCATGGCAATGGAATCGGTGAAAAAAATTTCCCGTAACGCCAGGAAAGCTGCGGAAAGGCCGGGGGAAACCTGCTACTATGGCACCACTATCAGCGGGCCGCAGGGCACCCGCTTAAGCCCACAATCATTCTTTTTACTCACAGGAGGCCATCATGATCCGTTCTCTCTTCGCCGTATTGCTCATCCTGCCGCTTTTGTCGCTGGCAATGGACGCCCACGCTGAAAAACAGAGCGGGCGACAGATTGGTCAGTGGCGGCTGTGGCACTTCACCGATGGGGCGCACATGAGCGATGCTTCGCTTTTGCTAGGCGCCAGCAAGGAACTGGCGCAAAAATACCTGCCTGAAGGTAAATTCCCGACCGCCTTCCAGTATTTCCTTGCCCAGGGCCACGGCCACACCGTCCTATTTGATACCGGCCTCGGTAAAAATCTGTTACCGCAACTGCGTGAAGCGGGCATAAAACCGGAAGACATCGACGCCATCTTCATCACCCACATGCACGGCGACCACATCGGCGGCCTGCTGGCGGCTGATCAGGCGGTTTTCCCGCGCGCCACCATCTATATCGCCGAAAAGGAAAAAGCCTATTGGAGCGACCCGCAAATAATGGCCCAGGCTGGAGCCAAGCAAAAAGATGGTTTTCTCTTGGCGCAAAAAGTTTTGGCCGTCTACGGCGACCGCGTGAAAACCTTTGCCCCCGGCGCCCTGGAAACGGGCGGCACGCCGCTTTTGCCCGGCATCGCCGCTATCGCCGCCTACGGCCATACGCCAGGTCACAGCATGTTTTTGTTGACGGATGGCGCGGACAAGTTGCTCTTCTGGGGTGACCTGACCCACGCCATGGTCATCCAGATGCCCAAGCCGGAAGTAGCCCTCGTTTATGACGTCGATGCGCAAGAGGCCATCGCCAGCCGCCTCAAGGTCTTGCAATACGTCAGCGACCACAAACTGCCAGTGGCCGGGATGCACATTCCCGACCCGGCAATCGGCATCGTCGGCGCTCAGGGCGCGGGCTACATCTTCACACCGGAGGGCGGAAACCGGTAACTTTTATCCCGCTTGCGGCCTGGGTGACGCCTTGAGCCTGGGCCGCATGGCCGCCACGGTTGGATGAAAACCTTTTAGACCGATTGACTCTTTCCCAACTGCCATTTTCTTGACAAAGAGGCGAAGCACGGGTAAAAGAGGCGGCTCAATTTTCTTACAAGGGGGAAAAGAATGGCTGAACAATCCATCATGGCTGGCAAGGCGCGGGAACTGTACAAAAATCTCTGTGAAACCGAGTGGAACGCCACAGTGACGGGGCTTCTCATCGGCTTCTTTTCGGTTCTGATCATGGCCTGGTGGCGGCCCTGGGGCATAGTCGGCGCTCTGCGTAACTGGGGCGACTGGTGCATGTACGGCCTGGCCTCGCTGTTCCACCTGGAATCCGGTGTGTTCGAGTACTACGCCGAAGCGCCGAAATCCATCTTCGCTGATTCCGGCTCGGTAATCGGCTTGGGTTTTGTCCTGGGCGCTTTCATCTCGGCCTGCTTGGGCAAAGAATTCGCGCTGCGTGTGCCGCCGTACCGGGAAATGCTCAAGGCGGTAATCGCCGGCATCCTCATGGGCATTGGCGCGGCCCTGGCCGGCGGCTGCAACATCGGCGGCTTTTACAACGCCATCGGCAATCTTGCCGCCAATGGTTTCGCCATGATGCTTGGCCTTATTTTTGGCGTCATCCTTGGCCTGAAACTCCTCTATCTGGAAATGGAGCATATCACCTGGGGCGACAGTGGCGCCAAGACCATCACGCCGCCCGCCGCTTGTGTACCGTGGATCGGCCTGGCGGCCCTCGCGCTCCTCATTGTGGCGGCTTACGCCTACACTGGCTCGAAAGATGACCACATCGCCTCGCTCTGCGGCGTCATCCTGATTGCCGCCGCCATCGGCTACAGTATGCAGCGTGGCCGCTGGTGCATGATGCAGAGTTTCCGCGAGCCGCACATGACCGGCGACTGCACCATGGCCAAATCGGTGATACTGTCGATCTGCATCGTCGCTTTGGGTGCGGCGGCGCTGAAATATCAGGTGCCGATGCGCGCCGAGGGCGCGGCGGTGCTTGATCCCAGCAGTTACGTGCGCGGCACCTTCGGTTGGGGCGGTGTGGTCGGCGGCTTCATTTTCGGCCTGGGTGGCATGTTCGCGGGCGGCTGTGGTTCGGGGACGCTGTGGCGGGTTGGCGAAGGCCAGGTCAAATTGATGATTGTCGTACCCTTTTTCGCCATTACCAATTCCATTTTCGTGAACTGGTTTCAAGATAACGACTTTGAAGCCCATGGTGTCCTCGGCAGCAAAGTCTATCTCCCCGCCATCCATTTTTATGGATGGACCCTTGGCTACGGCGGCGCTTTGGCTCTCATCGGCCTGATCATGGCCCTGTGGTACGTGGTTGTCACCTGGAACGAGGAGACCAACAAGCTGATCGTGCCAATGTAATACAATTACTAAATTAAAACTTGAATAACTTTCTGTGTCATTGCAAGCGAAGCGAAGCAATCCATCTTCTTGGAAAAATTGAAAAAAATGGATTACTTTGTCACTTCGTTCCTTGTAACGACAGGAGTTAATATGTAAGTCTTGATTTATAAATCCAACAAGGTGAAAAAAGCGCGGCTTTCCTTGTTAGCGCATGGTCACGTGATGGCCATGCGCTTTTTTTTGCCCGAGGCTTTGCTGTACCACCGCGGCGGGCAAGCGGTTGGCTCGGGAAGCGGTCGAATCCTTCTCAAAAAGTATTGTTGATTTCACCGGGAAAACGAGTGTATTCTTGCAAAATCACTGGTCGCTGGAACAACTCATCCTAACGAATAAAAATTATATTTTCCATGAACATCACCCGTGACGAAGTGCTGCGCGTCGCCGCCCTTGCCCGTCTGAAAATGGACGAAGAGGAACTGGCGGCCATGACCGGGCAACTGGACGCCATGCTCGCTTATTTCGAGCTCTTGAAAGAAGTTGATACCGAAGGCGTTATCCCGACCACCCATCCATTCGCCAAGGTCAACGCCCTGCGCGACGACGCGCCGGTCGGCTCGTTACCAGCGGCAGCCGCTCTGGCCAACGCTCCGGCGGCAACGGCGGAATTTTTTGTGGTTCCCCGCGTTCTTTAAGATTTTCCTCTGAGGTCTTCATGCCGTCCAATACCATGACCATCGCTGAAGCCACGCGGGCAATGGCGGCGAGACAGTTGTCCGCCGCCGAACTGACGCAAAGTTGTCTTGACCGCATCAAAGACGTTGATGGCCGCCTGCATGCTTTCATCTCCGTCGATGGCGAAGGCGCCCTTTCCCAAGCCCGGCAAGCCGACGCCGACCGTGCCCGTGGCCAGGCCGGACCGCTGGCCGGTATTCCCATTTCGATCAAAGACGCCCTCTGCGTCAAGGGATTGCCGGCCACCTGCGGCTCAAAAATCCTCGAACATTTTGTTGCCCCCTATGACGCAACTGTCATCGAACGGCTGAAGGCGGCGGGAGCGGTAATTCTCGGCAAGGTGGCGATGGATGAATTCGCCATGGGTTCAACCTCCGAAACCTGTGCTTTCGGGGCGCCGGAAAATCCCTGGCAGCCAGGCTATGTCCCTGGCGGCTCGTCGGGTGGTTCGGCGGTATCGGTGGCGGCGGGCGAGGCACTAGCCTCGCTGGGTTCGGATACCGGCGGCTCGATCCGCCAGCCCGCCTCCCTGTGCGGCATCACCGGCATCAAGCCAACCTATGGCCGCGTGTCGCGCTACGGCCTGATCGCCTACGCCTCATCACTCGATCAGGTCGGGCCGCTGTGCCGTGACGTCGCCGACACGGCGCTGATGCTTCAGGCGATTTGCGGCCACGACCGGCGCGATTCAACGAGTATGGCAATGCCGGTGCCCGATTTCACCGCCGCCCTGACCGACGGCATGAAGGGTGTGCGCATTGGGGTACCGAAAGAGTATTTCGGCGAGGGTCTGGAGGACGAAGTGGCGGCGGTGGCGCGGCAAGGTATTGAGGCGCTGCGCCAGGCCGGAGCCGAGGTGGTGGACGTCAGTCTGCCGCAGATGCCTTACTGTGTCGCCGTCTATTACCTCGTGGCCACCGCCGAGGCCAGTTCGAATTTGGCCCGTTACGACGGCGTCCACTATGGCTTCCGGGCCGAAGACTGCCAGTCGCTCTTGGATGTGTACGAAAAGAGCCGGTCGCGCGGCTTCGGCGCCGAGGTGAAGCGGCGGATTCTGCTTGGCACCTACGCCCTGTCCGCCGGATACTATGATGCCTACTACAAAAAAGCGTCGCAAGTGCGAACCCTGATCAAAAACGACTTTACCGCCGCCTTCGACCAATGCGATGTCCTGGTGTCGCCGGTGACGCCGACCCCAGCCTGGCCGCTGGCAAGCCGCCAAGACGACCCGCTCGCTTTGTATCTTGGTGATATTTTAACTATTTCCGCCAATTTGGCCGGAATCCCGGCGATGTCGGTCCCCGGCGGTTTCAGCGTTAAGGGCACGCCCAAAGGCTTACCAATTGGCATCCAGTTGCAGGCCGGGCATTTTCAGGAGGAAGTGCTGCTGAAAACCGCCCACAACCTGGAAAAGGCCTTGGGCATCGGCTGGCGACCGGCGCCGCTGGTATAAATCTTACGGCGCCAGGCGTTCGATGCGCCAGCCTTGGCCGTCGCGCTGGTAGAGGAAACGGTCATGCAGGCGGTTTTCCCGGCCCTGCCAGAACTCCACGCTTTCCGGGCGGACGCGGTAGCCGCCCCAAAACGCCGGCACCGGCACTTGGCCGTGGCCGATTTTTTCTTTCATTTCCTGAAATTGCCGCATCAAGAGGCCGCGCGACGACAAGGGATGGCTCTGGCTGGAGACCCAGGCCGCCAGTTGGCTGTCCTTCGGGCGGGAGAGAAAATACTTCGCCGATTCGATGGCGCTGATTTTCGCTGCCCGCCCGCGCACATGCACCTGCCGCTCCAGCTCCAGCCACGGGAAACTCAGGCAGACCTTGGGATTTTTGGCAATATCTTTGGCCTTGTCGCTGTCGTAGTTGGTGAAGAAGACAAAGCCGTCATCATCAAAATATTTCAGCAAAATCGTGCGCAGGCTGGGCTGACCGTCTCCGTCAACGGTGGCCAGCTGCATCGCCGTCGGGTCGGGCATTGGCGTTTGCCGGGCGATGGCGAACCAGTGGTTAAACTGGGCCATCGGCTTCGGGTCAAGATCGGCCCGGCTGAGACCGTCACGCAGGTATTCGCGGCGCAAGGCGCTGACATCCATGGCAATCAGCCCTCAGCGACCTCAATACTTTCCAGCTTCCAGTCGTCGCTGCCCACCGGTCTGGCCCAGGTCCAACGCTCGGCAAATTTCACCGGCTGGGTCATACTCCCCTCGACCACTTCGCCGCTGCTGTCGCTGACCGTGTAATCAAGAAGATTGGCTGTGAACAGCACGGTGATGAAATCCTCGCGGCCATCGGAACCGGCGTCGACAATCTCGACCTTACGGATGGCGATGCTTTCCAACTTGTTGATGAGACCTTTACGCCGCAGTTCCTCAATATGCCCGGCGTATTCGGCAGCCATTTGGGCGCCCAACAGGTGGCGATAGCTGTCGAGGTCGCGGCGCATCCAGCCCGCCTGCACCTGGAAAAAGACATCCGAGGCCACTTCAAGAAAATGGTTGCGGTCGAAAGCACGGTCATGTTGGGCAATTTGCCCCAAACCCTCTTCGACGCCGCCAGCATTTTGAAAAGCGGCACCCTGACTCTGGCCAAAATCCGGGGAAGGCCGTGCCTGGCCGGAACCGGATCCGGAACCGGCTCGACCAATCGGCGGAATCGGAAAGGGAGGCCCCTGGCGGCGCTCATTATTATTATCATTCTGCTGCTGTTTGAATCGCTTGTAGATGAAATAGCCAACGCCAATGATAATCAGCCACGGCAGGATGCCCATGCCCTGGCCGCCGCCGCCAAACATCGAACCGAGCAACATGCCGCCCAGGCCGCCGGCAAGCAGACCACCGGCCAAACCCGGCGCCACGCCGCCACGCTGATTGCCCATACCAGGATTTGTCGCTGGCGCCGAGCGCGGCGCCGGGCTGGCACCGGAACTGAAGCCACGGCCACCAGAAGGAGCGCGGGCTTCGGCAGCGGCGGCAATGACGGCAATGACAAAAAAGACCACCAAAAAAATCGATAAAATCGGCAGGAATCTGTGGTGTAAGTGCATCATTGTTCTCCTTTACGTTAAGTAGATCGATATGCTCCGACCGCAATATCACGGAAAAAGCGCACCGGGCGCAATGTTTTTCTCACATCCTTTCAAAGCGCCAGTCAAGGGGCCGCCCACCGTCGTAAGGCATGTAGCCAGAAAAGATACGCGGGTCGTCGTCAAAAACCAGCGGCAGGAAATGGCGATCGCCCTCCCACATCGGCAGCTCCATCATGTTCGCCACCTCAACCCAGACCAGATCACCTTCGTCGTTGCCGGCAAAGGGCTGGCCGCTGAAGGCGTCGATACGGTAGATGAAGCCTAGCCAATCTTCACCATGCGGGCCAAAGCCGGTCCAGTTGATGACGCCACGCAGAACGATTTGCGTGCAGACGATGCCCGCTTCCTCTAAAATCTCACGGCGGATGCAGGCATGAATATCCTCGCCCGGCAGCATCTTGCCACCAAGACCGTTATACTTGCCGAGGTGCTGGTCGTTTGGGCGTTTATTGCGGTGCACCATCAAGGTGCGTTTGCGGTCAGGCGACAGGATGTAGCCTAAGGCGCCGATAATCGGTTGGTAGGTGTTCATGATCCTATTTTTCGATAATAAATCTCGTTAAACCATCATCAGGCGCAGCCTGTGACGCTGTGTGGCAAGCTGGGGGATGCCGCCGCGTGCCAACGGCCGCGGATTTCTCCTGCGGCTGGCAATGGGATTCCATTCGATTTATAAATCAAAACTTATATACTAGTCTCTGTCATATAAAGGAGAAGGGTTTGAAAAGAGGTAAACTTGGGTGGGGAGAAGAGAGTAATCTGTCAACGGCATAAAGCCTCTCGCAATGCGAAGCTCTCTTTTCACCCAAGCGTCTTG
>JAIRRG010000244.1 GCA_031256095.1 Desulfobulbaceae bacterium | reverse complement strand
CTTTTGCCGTCATCCCCAAGCGGTGGGTGGTGGAAAGAAGTTTCTCCTGGATCAACAAGTGCCGAAGACTTTGGCGTAACTGTGAAGCAACCATTAACTCGAGTTTGCATATGATGGTTCTATCATTTGTCAGAATTTTACTCAAAAGAACCTAAACGGTTTCTTAGTGTTCATATTTGGAATCGTTTAAGTTCTTTTCAGCAATACTCTTCGTCCCTGTTTCTTCTGGAAACTTTCCCGGACTCCGTTTTTCAAGGCATCTTCTCAGAATGATTGTGTTATCTCCGAAGCAAAGTACCGTTTGACGCCAATGTAAAAGGTATGAAAGCCATCCGACAATGAAACGGGACAGTTTACGAAAAAAACGGGAGGCTGCCAGGCCGCTTCGGGCAAAAGTGACAGGCAAACTATAAAAAAAGCCGCCCCGCAATGCAGCGGAACGGCTTGGGGAAGAACAAGGGGAGCTCTTCTAGGCTGCCCCGAACGAAAAATCAGCAACCAAAGGCTTTCTGCAAATTGGGGATGGTCTGCTTTTTGCGGCTCATCATGCCGTCAATCCACATTGAATTGCCGGACAGTTTTTTGCCGAAGGCGCCTTCGATGATCGCCGGTTCGTCGGAAATGACCATCAAATCGGTGCCTTCCTTGACAACATCGGTGAGCATCAGCAATATGGAATGCCGCTCGCTGCCCTTCTTCTCTTTCATGGCGGCGTAGAGGGCGTCACGCATACTGGCGACCTGATCAAGAGTGGCAAGCTCAAGCTGGCCAACACCAACCTTTTTCCCCTTCATGTCGAAGTCTTTGTAGTCGCGATGCAGCAAATCCATCGGCGGCACGCCAGCGACGGCGCTCTTGGCTTTCAGCATTTCCATGAACAGCTCGTCGGTATTGGTAACACCGGCGGTGGCGGCCAAGGCCTTCACCGCTTTCTTGTCGGCCTCGGTGCAGGTCGGTGATTTGAAATTGACGGTGTCACTGAGGATGGCCGCCAGCATCAGACCGGCGACCTTGGCATTGACGGCGACGCCTTCCATATCGTAGAGGGTTTTCACGACGGTGCAAGAGCAGCCAACCGGCATGTTGCAGAAGAAGATCGGACTGTTGGTGGTCAGGTCGCCAATTTTATGATGATCGACCACGGCCACGACCTCGGCGGACGAGATATTGTCCGGGGCCTGGGCCAGGTCGCTGTGGTCAACCAGGGCGATTTTTTTGCCGGCGGCATCGGTCATCATTTCCGGAACGGCGAAGCCAAAGCGGGACAGTACCATAGCGGTTTCGGGATTGGCCTTCCCCTGGATGACCGGAACGAAGTCTTCCCCTTTGGCTTTCATCAGCGCGGAGTAGGCGATGGCGGCAGCGACAGAATCGGTGTCTGGACTCTTGTGGCCAAAAACATAGACGGACATGACAAACCTCCAAAAAAGAAATTAAAAAAGACGAAACCGGTTACAAGACAACCGGCACGACCGGCACGACCGGCATATGGCATACTTTTTCACGGGAAAGGGCTTGCCAATCCCCTAGCTTCCTTTCTCCAATTCCTGTCGTATTCGCGGCATTGGCCGGCACGGCAACGGTGGGCCAGAACCGGGGGAAATGAGCGTGTTGAATAACAGAAAAGCGCATCCCCTGTCAACATGTTATTGTTCTGATGGAGAAACAGCGAAACCATAAGCAAACAGGGTTTGATCGAACCGGCGAAGGTGATGGGGCCAGCGCCAGCAAGGGGATTCCTTTCTCTGCCTGATAGTATTCATTTATACATTTTTCCCGTGATTGCCCGTATAATTCCGGGTAACGTCAGATGAACCGCCAGGTATGGGAATTGCGATGATGGATGAAGAGAGTATTGCCAAACACAACGACGATTTATTCGCCTTTTTGCGGGCCGCCACCAGCCCCTTCCACACGGTGACCGTTTTGCGTGCGCGCCTTTTGGCGGCGGGTTTTATCGAACTGCGGGAAGAAGATGCCTGGTCGCTTGCGCCCCATGGCCGCTATGTCGTGACCCGGCGCGGCGCCGCTCTGGCCGCCTTTTCCATTGACAACGACCCGGCGGTGGGCCTGTGTTTTCTCGCCTGCCACTGTGACAGTCCAGCCTTAAAGCTGAAACCGCGCCCGGAAATTGTTGCCGCCTCGCCGGCAATGGCCCTCAGACAATTGGGGGTCGAAGTATATGGCGGCGCGCTGCTGGCCACCTGGTTTGACCGTCAACTGTCGCTGGCCGGTCGCCTGCATTTTATTGATGACCACGGGCCGCATGAAACCCTGATAGATTTTCACGAGCCGTTTCTCATCATCCCCAGCTTGGCCATTCATTTTGACCGGGAGGCTAACGCTGGCCGCGCCATCAATCCACACAAGCATATGCCGGTTATTTTCGGGCAAGATAAGGTCTCGTGGGCCGATTGTCTGCTCGCCCGCCTGCGGCGCCGGCATCCGGAAGCACGGGAGATCCTGGCCGCCGACCTTTTCCTCTATGATCCGCAGCCGCCGTCTTTTTTGGGCGCCAACGGTGAATTTATCGCCGCCGCCCGTCTCGACAATTTGCTCAGCTGCCACGCGGCCATGACCGCTGTTATAAGTGAGGAATCCAGGAACTTCTTTCTCATTTGCGTCAATCATGAAGAGGTCGGCTCTCTGTCGGCAACCGGCGCCGAAGGCAGTTTCGCCGAAGATGTGTTCAGCCGGATTATCCCTGACCATGAAA
>JAIRRG010000070.1 GCA_031256095.1 Desulfobulbaceae bacterium | reverse complement strand
CAGCTATACAGGGCTCTACTGCCGGGGCTGTGAGCGCTTTCTTACGGAAAAAGAGTTGGTGGATGGCCTTTGTCCTGACCACCGTTCGGCGCCGCAGGAGATCGCCGAGCAAAATTATTTTTTCCGCATGTCGAAATACCAGGAAAAACTGATTTTCCATATCAAAAAACATTCAGATTTTATCACGCCTGAGCGCTATCGCAACGAGGTTTTATCTTTTCTCAGCGATCCCCTGGAGGATTTGTGTATTTCACGTCCGAAATCGCGGCTGGCCTGGGGCATAGAATTGCCCTTCGACCCTCATTTTGTTACCTATGTCTGGTTCGATGCCCTGATCAACTATATAACCGGTCTCGGCTATCCAGATAACAAAAAATTTAAAGAATTTTGGCCGGTTGCCGAGCATTTGATTGCCAAGGACATTCTCAAGCCGCACGCCATCTACTGGTCAACCATGCTGCTTTCCCTTGGTATCCCTTTGTATAAAAAACTGCATGTCCACGGTTACTGGAACAACGAAGACGCCAAAATGTCGAAAAGCCTCGGCAACGTCATTGGCCCGCGCGAACTGGTCGAAAGCTACGGCCTCGATCCCTTCCGTTACTTCGTGCTGCGGGAAATGTCTTTTGGCCTCGACGCTTCTTTTAGCCGCGAGGCGATCATCGCCCGCCGCAATGCTGACCTGGCTAACGATTTGGGCAATCTCTTTTCCCGCAGCCTCAGCATGGTCGAAAAGTACGCCGGGCTGATTGTCCCGTCCCCGGCGGCGGGCGAAGCGGAAATTGACGAAGAACTACGCCGGTCGGCGGTGGCGATGCTCGTGGCCTACGGCGAAAACATGGCCGACTTCCGTTTTCACCGCGCCCTGCAGGCGGTTTGGGAGCTGGTTGGCCACGCCAATAAATATATCGTTGCCGTCGAGCCCTGGGTTTTGGCCAAATATCCCGAACAGAGACCGCGCCTGGATACGGTTTTGTACAATCTTTGCGAGGTCTTGCGCCTGTTGACCCTGGTTTTAGGCCCTGTGATGCCCGATACTGCCAAGAAAATGGCCGAGGCGCTGGGTTACGCGCCGGATGACGAGGCGGTTGCTTCGCTGCCGAAGGGCGGCCACTGGGAGGTACTGGTGGCTGGCCAACGGTTGCGCCTTTGCCCGGCCCTTTTCCCGCGTCTCGAGACGGCGAAGGAACAACAAAGCCGGGAAGAGAAAAGGCCGGCCAAGCCAGACAAGGCGGCGAACGGTGAAAAGACTGCGCCGGCTGGGGAGAGCGGTCTCGAACTGGCCGATTTCAAAAAGCTCGATATCCGCGTCGTTGAAATCATTGCCGCCAGCCGTGTGAAAAAATCGGATAAACTGCTGCAACTGACGGTGCGGGCGCCGGAGGAGCGGATCATCGTCTCCGGGATTGGTCAATACTACGAGCCGGAGGAATTGATTGGCCGCCAAGTATTGGCTGTTTGTAACCTCAAGCCGGTCAAACTGATGGGCATCACCTCGCGGGGGATGATACTTACCGCCAAGGACAGCGCCTCTGGCCGGGAACGGCTGGCACTAACCACAGTCATGGCGCCAGTTGCCGCCGGCGCGGCCATAAGCTAGAGGATTTGCCATGTTTGTTTTTGAAAACTTGATTGCCGCCCTGGCGACGCTGATTGATTTTGTCCTGTCGGCTTATACATGGGTGATTATTGGCCGGGCCGTCATCTCCTGGGTCAACGCCGATCCCTACAACCCAATTGTCCGTTTTCTTTGCGAAATCACCGACCCGGTGCTAAATTGGTTGCGTAAGAACCTGCCCTTTCTTGTCATTGGCGGCATCGACATGACGCCGGTGGCGGCCATTGCGGCGATTATATTTTTGCGGGCCTTCCTCGTGCCGACCCTGCGCCAACTGGCGATGGGTTTGGCCTGAGCTGACCGTATTACTTCCCCCGCCTGCGGGCGGGGGCCGGGTGAAGACCACTTCATCCGGAGGATTTTATCGAGACAGGAGATGGTATGTCGATTACTCCCCAGACAATCAAAGATCAGGAATTCCAAACTAAATTCAGAGGATATGATATCATCGAGGTAAAAGCCTATCTCGATGTTGTTGCCGAAGAGTTTTTCAATCTCTTGGAGGCGAAACAACGTCAGGATGAGGAAGTCGCCACCCTGCAAGGCCGTTGTCAGAATCTGACTGACGAAAAGAGTGGCCTGGAGGCCAAGGCGCGCGCCAAAGACTCAGAAATCGCCACCCTGAAAGACCGTTGTCAGAATCTGACTGATGAAAAGAATGGCCTGGAGGCCAGGGTGCGCGCCGCCAATGACTCGGCGCGGACGAGCGACGAAGAGACGGCGCGGGCGCAAGAAGCCGAAACGCGGACGCTGCGCGAGCAGACCGCCACCCTGATGAAGCAGGTCAAGAACGCCGAGGCGGAGAAGGCGGCGCTGTTGTTTGCCAAAGAAAGCCGCGATCGCGCCTTGGCCGAGGAAATACGTAGCCTGGGCGACAAGCTGATGCTGGTGCAGCGCAGTGCCGCTGTTAAAGATAAGGATATTGAGGGACTGAAACAGCAACTGGCGGCCAGTGAAACGAAGATTGGTGAACTCAAAAAAGACGAAAGCGACTTTAAGAACCTGATCATCGCCGCCCAGAATTTCGCTGACGACCTGCGCCACAAGAGCGAAAAGGAAGCCGGGGAAATGATGGTGAAGGCGCGCGCCGAGGTTGAAGCCTTCCGCTTGAAGGCAGAAAAGGAGTTGGCGCGTCTGCCGGTCGAAATCGAAGGGTTGCATCAGCTGCGCGAGCAGGTGGGGAACGAGCTGCGCCATCTGCTGCAAACTCATTTGGAGAATCTTAATTTTTCCAGTAAGTTCAAGGAGTCGAGCCCAAATCTGAGCGAAACCGCCCACGCCGTTGCCGAGCCGGGTAATGGCGAGGCCGAGCGGTAGCTGACGGTGATGGATTTGCCGCCGACCGCCGATTCTGATCGAGAGATGTAATTGACGCTGCCTTTTGTTCGCCAGCAATCGCCTGAAGTGGCGCTGCTTTCTCTTTATATCCAGCCGAAGGCGTCGCGCAACGAAATTGTTCGCCTCCATGACGGGGCGCTGAAGATTGCCATTTGCGCCCCTCCCGTCGATGGCAAGGCCAACGCCGCCGTCACTGCTTTTCTCGCCGCGACGCTGGGTGTGCCTGCCAAGGACATTGCCATAACACGCGGACACAACAACCGCCGCAAACAGTTCGCTGTGCGTGGCCTATCCGCAGAAGCCATCCGGCAAAAGCTGATGCCGGGCTGAAACGACGCCACTTGGTTGCTCCTTAAAACCCGCCATTATAACATCATCTATTTGTCCTAAATATTTCCAGCATCATTCGGTTTATTCTATTTATAAATTACAGCGATTTAACTTTAAGGTATGATATATATATCCGCAGGATTGAATCCAGCCTTGAGCGTCGTTTGCCGTGACCATGTTCAAGCTTTGCCTATTGACGAAAATAATTCGTCATCCGCTCTTGCTTTCATGCTGCGTAGAGTTTGTTTTACTATGCTCCACATCTTTTCAATGGGGTTCAAGTCTGGACTATATGGCGGCAAAAATTTGACCTCGGCGTGACGTTCGGCAACAGTTGTCTGTAAAGTCAAGGATTTGTGAGCGCCGAGATTA
>JAIRRG010000131.1 GCA_031256095.1 Desulfobulbaceae bacterium | reverse complement strand
CCGGCAGCGTAGGAGGCATAGGCAAAGGAGGCGTCAAACATGTTGGCCACGGATACCCAGCCGATGGAGTATTCATCATAACTGTCGTCGATGTCGCGGAAGGCGTAGCCCTTGATGCGCTCGGCGATAAAATCGAGGGCGTCCTCCGGCAACCGGCCTTCGGTCTCGAAACGGACAAAACTGGCGGAACCTTTCAAAAATCCCATAATGAAAAAATCCTGTAATTAAGCAAGCCTTGATCAATTTTTCAGCCTACTTTTTCCCCAACTCCGCAGTCACCGCTTCGCGTACTGGCTTGCCGTTCCTGCGCGGTTTTTAGTGTGAATGGAATATATAAACCAGCGGTTTTGTCATCCCATCTTGCCAGAGGATATATCCATATCCGGCCTCTCCAATTGAAAACGTAAAAATATATTCATCTTTCCCACTATTATCAAAATCGGCAACCGCCTTTAACGAAAAAGCGGCATATGGTCCAGTATATGATTGGTCAATGTTTCGACGGTGGTCAAAAGCGAGTTGCCATGTCTTGCCTCTCTTAACCAAGACGAAACCTTGATGATCGCACCAATCACAGCCATCGTCGACTTCAATATAATTTAATATAGCGATGACATCGACACTGTTAAAGGAATATATCGTCACCTCCTTTTTGGCATTCTTGATATAAGAGATTTGATTTTCAATGGCTTTTATGTTTTGCACTGACGATTCGAAAGAATTTATATCGGCCATTCTCGATTTGAACTTTGAAAATACGATATTTTTATTTGTTGATAGTATTAAATCATTCGATGCATCATAATCATCTTTTTCAGCGGAATTGGGTTTAATTTTCGCGGGGTCAAATCGCATCTTGCTGGCGCCGGCATTGAACCACCATGCCACAGGCTTATTATTTTCAACTGTTTCCTCGCCGATTAAAGATTGATCATGGTTAAAAATATACCACTTTATTTTTTCAGGAAACAATTTATAAGCTCGCCGCAAGGCATCTGGATTATTGCCAATTTCCTGGTCATTGGGAAAAGCTTGCCAGCCATTTGCCGTTTTTTTAAATAGTGGGCGGGCGTAACTCTCGACTGTATCGCAACCATAATATGGGCATGAAAATGGGTAAACGTGGCCGATGAAAGTGTCCTCCGAATAGGCATTGGTCGCGAGCAGCAAGACCATGACGAATGGTAAGAGCGTATATTTCATCATTCCTACTTTAGTGGTAATCGACCGCCATCCAATTTATTTGCCAGTGCCATTTCGCGCTAAACATTCAAACGTCAGGTTAAGGCCTGATACTTTTTCTAAGGGCCGCTATTTTTTCCCCAACTCGGCGGTCACCGCTTCGCGTACTGGCTTGCCGTTGATATAAAGCTCCTCAATGACGCCAACGCCGTTGCCGACGCGCACGGTAACATAAGAAGACGTTTCCCGCGCGCTCTGCTGCCCATCGTTTTGGCGGCGGTTTGCCTCCCTATACAATTCTTCCGCTTTGGGCGCCATATCCTCCGGCAAGTAATAACGGTTGAAAGGATAGTTCAATGTCCATCCCTTTGTGGCATCAGTGGCGTACAGTTTCCACCAATCATCCACTGTGATCACATCATTGCCGGTAAGTGGCGTCAGGCTGGCCAGCGCCGGTTTGGCAAAACCCTCGGCATCGGCGGCAATTCGGACATAGAGTAACCTGCCAGGATTATAAGGTAATTCTTCTTGCTTCAGTTCACCACCATTTCCCTCTCGCTGTATCCGTTCAATGAGGTCATTGTCAAAGGTCAGCGTCACGTAACGGCCACGAAAGGCATCCGAGGGGTCGACCGGCTTGGTGCGAAATTTGTAGAGCGTGCCGTGGCGCAGCGTGTTTTCGTATTTCCAGACAATACTCAGCGGCACAGCGACGCTGGCGATGGCGAACAGCGCAAACAGCGCCAATCTCACATTGATCTTTGTCATGACGCGCCTCCTTGCTGTTGCCGGCGTTTGTTCATCACCGACAGATTAACCGCCAAAAAACCGCAGCCAAGCAGAATAAAGGCGACACCACGGACAACAAAACTGTAGTCGTTGTCGAAAAAGCGGGAGACAATCAGGGCGGTGATGACGATCAAACCCTCGTTCATTAACAGCAGACGGTCGCGCCGCACGCCCTTCAGCAAGGTGAAGATGCCAAGCGCCAGCATATAGATGTTCGCGAGAAAGAGCGCCGCGCCATCTCCTTCCAAGGCGATGGCAAATGCCATGGACACTGGCAGCAAAACGGCGACAATATTGAATTCTACCTTGCGCCGCAGCAAATCGCCAGCAAGCGCCAGCCAGGCCAGCGTGGCAACGATGCCAAAACATTCAGCCGCCAACGACAGGTCAACGTGCCACGATTTGTACACGTAGATTCCTTTATACGTGAAGGCAATGGCCACAACCACGATGGCCAGCGAGCCGAGAGCGCGGAACGGATTTTTGAAACCGCTCCGCTCGCTGAACCAGCGGCATCCGGCCAGGTAGTAGACGACAGCCAGCAGGCCATAAACCGCCCAAACAGAGGCGGCATTCGTTCGCTCAACCATCTTTAGCATTATGAGCGGCAGGGCCACGGCCAGTGCCCACGAGGTCCAAATCACGCTCAACGCCTCACGGTGTCGCCAGACATGCCAGCCATAATAGGGCAGCGCCAGCGCCAGCAAGGCAAATGGCTTGGGCGAAAATGGAAAGCCGCTACGCCACCAGTATCCGCTAAGGACAAATGAATAGGCCACCAGGCAGGCCAGGCATCCGGCAAAGGCTGTGCCGGAGTTGAGCAGGTAAATGACCGGTAGCGTCAGCACAATCCAGTAGAACAAAAAACCGGCCATATCGTTGTAGAGATGATAGGTCTGGCTGACCAGGGCGATTGAGGCGCCAATCGACAAAAAATAAAAGACGCCGCAGCCCTCGCGCCAGGCGGTCGAGTCCATGCGCCGCAAAATGGTGTAGCCTGACAGCGCGATGCTTATGAGCAGCGGCAGCACGGAAAGAAAGGCGCGCACGGGTTTGGAAAGATCGTCCCAATTATGGGCAAGCAGCAGGATGATGCCGGCGCCGACCAGCAGTCCGCCGAGAATGGCCGTGATGACCAGCCCGATGGCAAGCGAGCGCGCCGGTTTTATTTGCCCCTCGTAGTGACGCCGCAAGGCCGCGGCGGCACTGGCATCGATGATGCTTTTCGCGACCAGCGACGGCAATTCAGCGATGATTTGTCCGGCCAGCTTTGAATCATTCATGATTCACCTTTTGCATTTGCCAACCAATTGATTTATTGGATAAAATAGAAGGAAATTTATTGTCGGCGCAGCGCGTTCAGGAGATTCTGGGTCGGGCGCCCGGTGACCGGCAAACCGCGTTGCTGCTCAAACGATTGCAGTGCCGCCCGTGATTCATCGCCGAACGAGCCGTCCACCTCGCCATGGTACAGGCCGCGTGTGCTCAGCAGTTGCTGCATTTCCCGCCTTTCCAGGAAGGTCAAAGCATCCGGCGGCTTGCGCCAGGGAGTTTTTGGCGACGGGCGTCCAGCCAATTGGTCGGAGAGGAGCAGCACCGCCAGGGCGTAGGTGTCGGAATTGTTATAATGTTTGAGGGCGGCAAAGTTTGGCAAAAGCAGAAAGGCCGGGCCATCAAGACCGGCGGGCAGTTTCAGCATGGCCATCGCCTGGCTGTCCGGCAGGGCTGAGCCGTCGGCTTTGGTGAGACCAATTTTACGCCAGGCTGACAGAGTTTTACTCTCGCCATTGCGCGCGACAAGGGATGTATTGACCGCCACCTCGATGCCCCAGCTTTCGCCGCGCCGCCAGCCATTTTTACTGAGCAGATTGGCCGAGCTGGCCAAGGCGTCAGCCACCGAATCCCAGATGTCGCGGCGGCCATCGCCATCCTCATCGACGGCATAGGTGAGATAGCTGGTTGGGATGAATTGGGTCTGGCCCATGGCCCCAGCCCAGGAGCCATACATTTTATCTTGGCCAATCTTGTCGTCGCGCATGATTTTCAAGGCCGCCAGCAGTTGGCGGCGGGCAAAGGTGGCGCGACTGTGGTCGCCCCAGGCGAGAGTCGCCAATGCCTGCGGCAGGTAATGCAGGCGTTTGTTATTCCGTAGCACTTCACCGTATTTGGTTTCGATTGCCCAGATGGCCAAAAGCACTTCCTGGGCAACGCCGTAGCGTTTCTCAATGACCTGTAATGTCTCGTGGTAACGGGCTTTTTTCTCCAAGCCGGCCCGCACGCTCAGGCTGTTGATCCTGGTGTCGAGATACTCCCACAAGGGCGTTTTGAATTCCGGTTGGTAGGCGGCTTTTTCCAGGACGTTGGCGTCTTCTTGCGTCACTCCCTCGAATACGGAAAAGTAGAAGCTACGGCTAATGCCGTTCGCTTCCGCCTGGGCCGCGAACTCCTTCACCCATTGGGCAAATGAGGACGCGGCCTCGGCGCCCGCTGGCGCCGGGACAAAAAACATCAAGACCGTGGTGGCAAACAGCGCCGTAAAAGAAATGCGCAGGTTCATGGCGTGACCGAAAATGGGAAAAGAAAAATACGTGGGCTTGCCCAGTGGCTCATTTGTGCACATGATAAAATATCATTCACCTTGGAGGAACCTCAGTCATGGCAACCATCATCCAACTCCCCAAATCTAGCAGAAACGAGGGCGGCGTACACCGGAAAAAAGCGGATGAACCCGTCATCCGCTGCCGTCTGATGATCAGGCTTGCCTTCGCCGATATGCCGTTTTGGCGGCGATTGGAGGTACCTGGGCGGTACAGTCTGTTCAATTTGCATCAGGCCATCCAGGTGGTCATGGGCTGGGATGACCGCGCCGCCCATCAGTTCATGGTCGGTAAAATGCTGTACCGCACCTTCGCCGGACGGCCTCTGCGTCTCGACGAAAGCCAATATGACGAACGTCAGGCCAGACTGCAATCTTTGACCAAACAGATGCGCTTTATTTTTCAGTATATTTACGACGTTGACAATTCGTGGGAATGCGGCATCGAGCTGGAAGAACTCAAAGAGCTGCCACCGGGCACGCCGCTCGAGCCGGCCACGCTCTTGGCTGGACAGGGGAAATTTCCCGATGAGGACATCGCCGATGCCTATGCCTTGGATGCCTATTGCCAGGCGCATCCACAGACGGCTACGGTTTTAACGGCGGCGGAAATTGATGCCATCAACGACAGCTTGCGGCAACTGTGATCGCGTTCAGACGTCCGCTGGCGCCGGGAAAATAACAGTTACCGTCGTGCCTTCACCGACTTCACTTGTCAGATTGATTTCGGCTTTATGGATTAAGGCGATGTGTTTGACGATGGCTAGGCCAAGGCCGGTGCCGCCGGTGGTCTTCGAGCGGGATTTATCGACGCGGTAAAAACGCTCAAAGACGTGGCTCCTCGCTTCCGGTGGGATACCGATGCCGGTATCCCTGACCGATATAATGGCCCCTCCCTCATCTTCCTGGCCGAAACCAATTTCGACCATGCCGCCGGGCCGGTTGTATTTGATGGCGTTGTCAAGAAGGTTGAAGAGCAGTTCGTTCAACAGCGAACCGCTGCCTTTAACCGATACCGCTTTGCCGGCGACGAAGCGCAGGCCGATGCCAGCCGCCGCCGCTTTGTCGGCCAGGGCCGCTGCCGCTTCCGTGGCGATTTGCCCGATGTCCACCTCGGTCAATGCTCCAGCACTCTTTTCTTCATCCAAGCGGGAAAGGAGCAGGATGTCTTCAATCAGGGCCAGCATCCGCGCCGATTCATCGCGAATCTTGGCGAGAAATTCCGCCTGATCCTCCTCTCTCACCATACCGCTGGCCAGCATTTCGGCGTAACCAGATATGCTGGTTAACGGTGTTTTCAACTCGTGCGAGACATTAGCCGAAAATTCGCGCCGCAGCCGTTCGGCCTTGCCGCTTTCGGTAATGTCGAGAAAAAGCAGGGCGGCGCCGCCACTGGTCACCGGGCTGAAATAGGCCCGGTAATGACGATCGTGGCGTTTTATCGTCTCTTCATGCCGATGGCCATTCACTGCCTGCCGCGCCAGTCTGGCCAGATGCGGCTCGCGCAGCAATTCAAGGATATTTCTGCCGGCAACCGGCTGGGCGAAACCGAAAATTTTCCCAGCGCTGGGGTTGGCGGCAACAACCGTCCCGCGCTGGTCGAGGAGCAGCGTCCCTTCGCTCATGCTGTCCATGATGGCGTCAATGGTGGCGGTCCGCTCCTCAAGGGCGGCGAATTGGGCGGCGATGCGCTGCCGCTGCTCGCTGATGGCGCGCACTAAGGGCGTCAGTTCGTCGTAGGGTGGGGCCATCGGTTCGTCATCAAGACGCATGGCATTGATCGGTTCAACAATGCGGTTGGTCAGCCTGCCGGCGGCAATGTGGCTGAGGACGGCCAAGACCAGGATCACGGTGGCGACCAGCGGCAGGGCGTGGCCAAAAAGGGCAAAGATGCTGTCGGATGTTTTTGCCGTCCGCAAAACAAAGCCGTCTGGCAAACGTACCGCGAAGTAACAGGTCTGCCGCCGTAGTGTGTCGGAATAGCGGCTGCTGGCGCCGGAACCGGTGGCCAGGGCTTGGCGGATTTCCGGGCGGTCGGCGTGATTGCCAAGTTTTTCCGCGATGACGGTGTTGTCGTAGATCACCTTTCCGTCCGGTGCGATCAGGGTCAGGCGCATGTCCTCTGGAACCATGGTGGGCTGGGCGCGCCAAGTGGTCATGAGCTGGGTGGCGCTCATCTCGCGGAACATTTCGGCCCGCCCTTTAATCTCGGCCCGTATGGTCGAGGTGAACTGCTGGTAGAAAATCAGGCAGAGGGCGATGGATACCAGGGCAATGCTGACGGCGGCAAGCATGGTCATGCCGCGGCGGATTCGTTTATGCACGGACTCTTTTTGTTATGCTGGAGGGAATCAAGATCATTCTTCGATTTTATAACCGACGTTGCGCACGGTTTTGATCAGGCCGCCGTGCCCGCCCAGTTTCCGCCGCAGCGTGCGGATGTGCATGTCGACGGTGCGGCTTTCCACCTCGCGGTCGTAGCCCCACACCCGTTCCAGCAGTTGGTCGCGGCTGAGGACGATGCCGGCGCCGCGCATCAGGGCGGCCAGCAGTTCAAATTCTTTGTAAGTCAGAACGATTTCAGCGCCATCCGCCAGCACCTGGCGTTTCTCCCTATGCAGGCTGAGGCTGCCGACGCGGAGTTCGCTTGCTGACTCCATTGACGCGGTCCGGCGCAGCACGGCCCGGACGCGGGCCAGTACTTCCATGACGGAAAAAGGTTTCGTGATGTAGTCGTCGGCGCCCAGATCCAGCCCCCTGACGCGGTCGTGCTCGGCGCCCTTGGCGGTCAGCATGATTACCGGGATTTGCGCGGTTTTCCCGGATTTTTTCATTTTTTTCAAAATAGTAATGCCGTCGTCGCCGGGCAGCATGATGTCGAGCAGGATCAAATCGGGGAGAAGCTCGGCCACAGCGGGGAATAAGGTGCCGCCGTCGGTGAAGCCTCGCGCCTGAAAGCCCGAAGACGACAGGGCATAAAGCAGCATTTCACGGATATTGTCGTCGTCTTCGACTGCGTATATATGGCAGGTTTGCATGGGCCAGTATCTCGCCTAGGGTGAAATAATGTTCGTAGCCGCTGAACAGTTGGCCAGCAGAATATAACGTCGTATCGGCAAAGGGCAAAAGTTCTGGCCGGATTTTTATTCATCCCACGGCCGCTGGCAACGGTGGTTTTTTGTTTTTACACAGATTTTACACAGGCTTGAAACGTTCTTGATGTGCCCTGGTTACTGTCTCGCCGCATGAAAAGCGTGGGAATTGTCCCGCGACTTATCCCATCCATACGGAGGAGACAGCATGAAGAAAACGATTGGCGTATTCCTGATGATGATGGCGGCTTGCCTGGTTTTTCCGGCCCACGGCCAAACGGCGCCCACTTTTGATCAAAGCAAAGAAATCAACGTCGTGTCGCGTGAGGACGGTTCCGGGACCCGCGGCGCCTTTATCGAGCTGTTCGGCATCGAGCAAAAG
>JAIRRG010000060.1 GCA_031256095.1 Desulfobulbaceae bacterium | reverse complement strand
GATCGCCGATTTCATCCTCGTCATTGCGCGCACCAGCGGCGAGGCACGCCGGATCGACGGGGGCACCTGGTTCATCGTCGAACGCGGCACGCCCGGCCTGGAAACCGGCCAACCGCTGCACAAGCTGGGCATGAGAAGTTCACCGACCGGCGAGGTCTTCCTGACCGACGTGCGCGTACCCGCCGCGCAGGTACTGGGGGAGGTGGACCGGGGTTTTTACTACCTGATGGAGTCGCTTGACGTCGAGCGGGTGCTGGAAGGCGCTTCCACCATTGGTATCGCCCAGGGCTGCCTGGATGCCGCCGCCGTCTACGTGCAGGAACGCCAGGTATTTGGCCGCAAGATCGCCGAATACCAGCTCATTCAGGAAAAAATTGCCGCCATGGCCGTGGGTATCGAAATGTCGCGCACCATGCTCTATCGCTTGCTGCAGGCGGTGGGGCGTGGCGAGAAGGTGACGCGCGAAGCCGCCATCCTCAAGCTCTATTCTTCGCAAATGGCGGTGCAGGCTTCCAATGACGCGGTGCAAATTTTTGGCGGCTACGGCTACATGGAGGAATACCCGGTGGCCCGGCTCTACCGCGATGCCAAGCACCACGAGATCGGCGCCGGAACGTCCGAAATCATGAAGATCATCATTGCACGAGAAACGCTCAAAGCGTATGCCTTGTAATAATTCCAATCCTGAATTCAATCGACCGTAATAGAGTTGAAATAACTCATGTAATTATGGTGACTTGGATTTCACAATTAACGTTTTAGAATTGAAATAACACGGAGACAGGAGGAGCACACAACATGAGCCAGGAGATGCAATCGCTGCGTGACATTCTTTTCCACAACCCAAAGATCGTGCCCGAACGCAAAGCGATCCTGTTCGAGGAGCGCTGGCACAGCTTTGCCGAGCTGCAAGCGCGCGTCGGTGCGGTCGGGGCGGCGCTGAAACGGGCGGGTGTCGAGCACGGCGACCGCGTGGCGGTACTGCTGCAAAATCGACCCGAGTTTTTCGAAACCTATTTCGCCATTACCGGCATCGGCGCCATCTTCGTGCCGCTCAACTGGCGCTTACACGTGGCCGAACACGCCGTACTCCTGACCGATGCCGAGCCCAAACTCCTGATTACCGAGCGCGCCTACGCCCCCAACCTGGAACGCCTGCGGCAAAGCGTGCCTTCGCTGACGCAAATCGTCGTGGTGGACAAGGACGGCAGCGCCGCTGCCGACTCATACGAAGCCTGGATCGCTCCCACCCAGGGCATGCCGCTGCCCGAGGCCGCCGGTCTTGATCCTGACACGGACGCCGCCATGCTCTACACCAGCGGCACCACCTCGCGTCCCAAAGGTGTCGTGCTCACACACGGCAACTACCTGGCGGAGTTTGCCGATCTGGCGTCCATCGTCGGGGTGAACGAAAACAGCCTGAACCTGCAAATTAGCCCGCTGTATCACGCCGCCTGCATCCACTCCTTTTTTCACCTTGCCTATGGCGCGGCCACGGTTTTAATCGATAAGTTCGAGGCCGGCGAAGCCTTGCGATTAATCGAAAAGGAGCGCGTGAGCTATTTCTTTGCCGCGCCCACCGCGATTTACCAGATGATGGACATTCCGGATTTCGCCCGGTGCGACCACTCCTCGCTTAAGGCGATTTCTTACGGGGCGGCCAGTATTTCCAAAACTCGGCTCATGGAAGTCGGCCAGGCCTTTGGACCGATTCTGATCCATGCCTATGGGATGACGGAAACGACCTCGCATGCCTCAGCTCTGTTGCCCGCCGACCATGCGATCGCGCTGGGATCGATCGGTAAGGGCACAAACGCATGCGAGATTCGGCTCGTCAATCTTGAGGGCAAGGTTTGCCGTACGGACGAGATTGGGGAAATCATCGTCCGCGGCCCCAATGTGATGAAAAAAGGCTATTGGAAACGACCGGACGCCACCGCCGAGGCGATTCGCGACGGTTGGCTGTACACAGGCGATCTTGCTCACTATGACGAGAACGGTTTTATTTATGTCGTCGATCGCAAGAAAGACATGATCATCAGCGGCGGGGTCAACATCTACCCGCGCGAGATCGAAGAAGTGATTGCCGCGCATCCGGCCGTCGCCGAAGTGGCCGCCTACGGCGTGCCTGACGAGCATTGGGGCGAGGCGCTGGCCGCTTCCGTAGTGCTGCGCGAGGGCAAGACCGCAAGCGCGCAAGAGATTTCCGATTTCTGCCGGGGCCGGATCGGCGGTTACAAAGTGCCCAAGCTCATCAAGATTATCGATGCGCTGCCGAAAACCGCTACCGGCAAAATCAGAAAAATCGACTTGCGCAAAAACGCCTCCGCGTTATAGTAGGCATATTGTTTGTCGCAAACTGAACACCCACCAGCTTGCGCTGGTGGGTGTTTTTTTATCGGATTGAAAGTCCATCTCTTGACCAGCGGGCTTCGCAGCCGGTTTGATGTCAAATCTATCTCGTTGAGATCATGTTCAAAATAGCAAGTAAGAGATTCCTAAAGCATTTTCTGAGCAATTTCACCCGCCGTAACACAGCAATATCTTCGCGCTTAAAATACAGAGTAGGCTTCTCTCATATTGAGCGTCGCTCTTTTGGCGATAGTCCATCCTCTCGCTTTAATGCCACCGCCAGCTGAACGCTACCCGGCTGAAAGCTGAGGACGGACGAACAAAATACCCATGCGCACCGTTGGTTCAAGCCGGGAAATGACTTGGCCCGCCATCAGAGAGGCGGGCGTCGATCTAATCTACCGGCACGGCTTTGAGGCCATGAATTTGCGCGACTTAGCGCGCGCGGCCGGTTTCAAAGGTCCCGGCTCGCTCTACAACTACTTTGGCAGCAAGCAGGAACTGCTCTTTCGCATTATGTGCGAAGTGATGGAAGACATCCTGGCTGAGCTGGAACAAAATATCGACCCGGTGCAAGGCGCGGCCCCGCGCATGTTGGCCTTCGTCGCCTTTCACATTCGTTGGCACACCGCCCGGCGCAAAGAAACCCTGATCAGTCACACCGAAATGCGCAGCCTGCCGCCCGAGCGCTACCAGTATTACGTTGGCCTGCGCAAGAAATATGAGCAGTTCGTCATGCAACTGATCGTAGCCGGCTGCAAGAGCGGCGACTTCTCTGTGCTCGACGTGCCTATCTTCGCACAATCCATCCTCTCCATGCTCACCAGTGTTTGCAACTGGTATCACCTCGATGGGCGCGTCAGTCAAAATCATCTGATTGTCATCCACCAGCAAATGGTGCTGGCCATGCTCCGCGCTGGGGCGATCGTGCCGCCTTAAAGATGTAACCCTCCGTCTACGATCAAAGTCACGCCTGTAATATAGCGCGCCCGCTCAGAAGCTAAGAAGGCAACTGCTTCGGCGATGTCGGCGGGCTGACCGAATTCACGCAGTGGCACGCGCTTGCGCTGCTGCTCCCACACCCGCGGACTGAAGCTACTTTTCATGAGTTTGGCGCCAATGCCCGCCGCGATAATGCCCGGCGCCACCACGTTGGCTCGAATTCCATGGCGGCCTTCTTCGCGAGCCACTGCACGGCACAGCATTTCCGTGCCCGCCTTCGGAACAGCCGAAAGAGCGTCACCAGGGGGATATGAATGGGTCGCGAAAGTCCCGATGTTGATGAAAACGCCGCGTCGCTGATTGCGAAAGACGGGCAGGGCTGCAGCCACCACGTGGCTAAAGCCCTGTAATTCCGACTCAATCACTTCCCGCCATTGATCGGCGGTGATCTGGGAAACAAAGGGCTGTTCAATGTTTACACCCGAAGCGAACACCACCGCCTCCAGTGGACCAAATCGAGCTGCTACATCCTCGACCAATGCCGTAACCGCTTGGCGGTCGCGTACATCCAGCGCTGCGCAGCCGACGCGTGTCCTACGTTTCAATTCAGCCGCCAGCGCCTGCGCGCCTTCAGTGTTGGCGCGGTAAGTGAAAAACACGCTTTCGTAATCCAACGCCAACCGCCGGCCGATGGCACTGCCCAGCGCGCCGCTGCCACCGAAAATGAGCGCCACGCCGCCCGTTTTTTCTGACCGACCGTTGTCGTCAATGCCATGGCTCATATCAAACCTGTCACAATCTGAGAATTTCCACCTAAGGATACAGGATATCGATACCTGTAATTTATTCGCGGATAAGTCCTAAAGATATGTTGGTTTAATAGATGGTCAAATCATCACAATTAAAGCCAGCTTAGCGTTTGACCACCGTCAACTGTTATCACGGTGCCAGTCATGTACCGGCCGGCGTCCGAAGCAAGCAAAAGAATAGGTCCGTCAAGGTCGTCTGGACTTCCTAGGCGCCGCTGGGGTATTCGTTTGACGATAGTTTCATCTACTTTGTGTTCTGTAAACACTTGGTGCATTTCGGTAACGAAATTTCCGGGACATAGCGCATTGACACGTATTTTTTTGCTCGCGAGCTCCAAGGCCATGATTTTCGTGAGCTGTACCAACCCGGTCTTTGAAACCCCATATGCGGCAAGAGAGCCTGGCGTGCGAAGTCCGGCCGTCGAACCGACATTGATGATCGATCCGCCACCGGTCTTGACCATGCGACGCGCGGCTTCGCGGGCAACGGCAAAGCTGCCGTTGAGATTTGTGGCAAAGATACGAGCTACCGCTTCGTCGTCATGGTCCAGGAATCTGGCGAAGTGGATGATGCCAGCATTGTTGATCAATATATCGGCTGGTCTCCCGAACACCCGCTCGATTTCGTCGAGGGCAAGCGGAATTGTCTCCAAGCGGTTAAGGTCGATGTGGATGCCATGCGCGGCATTGGCATCCCCGTATTGCTTGGCAATTTCAGCAGCGGCTGTTTGAACGGCATGCAACCGACGGGCCGCAAGCACTACTTTGGCACCCGCTCGGGCCAGAAGCCCGGCAGCGTGGAGACCAATACCGGAGGACGCTCCGGTGACCAAGGCAAGGCGACCGCGAAGGGTAAACAGTTCTTCTAACATCAAATTTTCAGTCATAGCAACGCTCTCCAATTTTGAAGCAGTTGTTGGGTGAGTTAATTCCAATTCTAAATTGTGTGATTCGTAGGTATCGTTTCAATGTCCGGTATTCATTTCCTCATGGAAAAAGAATTTCGGTAGCGCCTCCAATAGTCTGACTACTTTATGGACACTTCTGCAAAATCTGGACAACTAAACAAAGAACGGTTCATTGTTGACCCGGTCGATCAAATACCAAGACTAAACAACGACAAACCATTCCCATTTACAAAAACGAATATCTGGCTTTCAGTTCGGCTTGAAGCGGCAGCATGATCTCGCGCATTGAGGGTTCGGCGGCGTTGCTGGTGCGCAGCTTAAAAATATGCCGCCACTCGGCCAGGTTGCAGTAGACGACAATTTCGGTTTTACAAGAATTGGGCAAAACCGTGCGCGCCGCTTGCGGGCTCGAGGTGGCTAGCAGATGCAAATAGGCGGCCTCAGCCTCGGTCATGGCCGCTTCCCAGCGGGCGAATTCCGGGCTGTCTTCCGGGTAGAAGAGCGGGCGGATGAAGGTGACGTGCTGGCCGAAACGGGCCTGGCTGTAGTTGCAGTAGCGCTGGCTCTCCTGCAAAAATGAGCAGGGCCGGTGCCGCACCAGCTCATGGCTGACGGCGCGGCTGACCACGAATTTAACGCCAAGAAAGCGGTGGCACAAGAGCTGTTGTTGCGGCAAAGCCTCAACCGTGTCAATGCTTAAAAAACGCGGTGGTGGCAAGGTCGCCGGTGGTAAGGCGGCGCCGGTAAAAAGAAAGGGATATTTCGCCGCCACTGCCCCAGCCAGTGTGGCGGCCACGGCGCTGACCGTTTCGGCCGCTGCCAGCTCACGCAGAGCGCGAATTGAGGCGGTGATGAGTAACCCTTTCTCCGTTTCATCAATCAGCAAAAAACGTGGCTGCGTCGCCAGCAAGGCGGCGGTCTCAGCGGCGGAACAGGAAATTTCGGCCGTTACCACCGCCATTTCCAGCACCGAGCCATGGCCGCTGGCAGCGATTTTGCTCAGAAAGGGGATGGCCGAATCCTCGCTGATTTTATCCTCGCTTTTATAGCAGACGCGCCCGCGTGCCTCCAGCGCTCGCAGCAGTGGCTGCCGGTCAAGCTCGTCCTGAATCTCATACGATGGATCAACGATAATCATAAGCCTTCTTTCCAGAACGGTGACAGTTTGCGGAGCGAGGCGATGATTGGCGGCAGGGCCTCGAGCACGAAATCAATCTCTTCCTGAGTGTTGTAGACGCTGAGTGAGAAGCGGATTGAGCCGTGGGCGGCGGTAAACGGTACGCCCATTGCCCGCAGCACATGCGACGGCTCCAAAGAACCGGAAGTGCAGGCCGAACCCGAGGAGGCACAGATACCCTGGCGGTTCATGTGCAACAGGATCGACTCGCCCTCGACATACTCGAAGCTGATATTAGAGGTATTAGGCAGGCGGTTGTCCTTGTCGCCGTTGAGGATGGCTTTCGGGATCCGCGCCAACAGCCCTTGTTCCAGCCGGTCGCGCAAAGCTCGGACATGGCTGTTTTCCTGGCCGATATGAGTCGCCGCCAGCTCGCTGGCCTTGCCGAGAGCGATAATCGAAGCCACATTTTCCGTGCCACCGCGCCGCCCGCGCTCCTGATGGCCGCCGATGAGAAAGGGCGTGAACGGTGTCCTTTTTTTCACATATAACACGCCAACACCTTTCGGGGCGTGCAGTTTGTGGCCGGATGAGGAGAGAAAATCAATATCCAAACTGGCCAAATCGATCGGTATTTTGCCAACCGCCTGCACCGCGTCGGTATGAAAAAGAATACCGCGTTTTTTTGCCATCTTGGCCATTTCGGCGATCGGAAAGATGACGCCGGTTTCATTGTTGGCCCACATAATCGAGGCAATCGCCGTGTCGTCACTCAAGGCCGCCTCATATTCGGCCAGGTCGAGCATCCCTTTTTCATCGACTTTCAGTTGGGTGAGACGGTATTTGTGTCCCGTAAACAGGCTGATGTTTTCACAGAGGTTTTTCACGGCCGGATGTTCGACCCTGGTTGTGATAATATGCCGTTTTTCCGGAAATGTCCTGACCGCTGATAGAATCGCCGTTGAATCGCTTTCGGTGCCGCAACTGGTGAAGGTGATTTCTTCCGGCGTCGCCCCGAGTAAAGCCGCGACGCTGGCCTGCGCTTTTTTCAGGCCGTCAGCGACTTCACCGGCGAAGCTGTACATGCTCGACGGATTGCCATACAAGTTGGTGAGATAGGGCATCATCGCCTCGCGCACTTCCGGGGCGATCGGCGTCGTCGCGTTGTTGTCGAGATAAACAAGCCGCCCGCTCATTCTCTCCCCTCCTCGACTATCAGGCTTTCCAGTACCAATTCGCGCAGTTTTTTCTCAACATATTCTTTGATTGTTGTCTGGCTTTTGGCGCAGGTGCCGCAGGCGCCGCGCATGGCCACCGTGACAATATCGCCATCGACATCAAGCAGCTCGATGTCGCCGCCGTCCTTTTTCAGCACCGGGCGAATCTCTCGCTCCAGCACCTCTTCGATCTTTTTGACCTTTTGCAGCGTCGTCATGCGTTTCGGTTTGTCAGCGGCGGCGGGTTGGGCGACTTCGCCTTGCACGGTTTTTTGCAGAATCGCCCGCAGCTTTTCCTCACACTTGCCACAGCCGCCGCCGGCCTTGGTGAAGTTGGTGATTTCCTCGACCGAGCGCAGATGCGATTCTTTAATGGCGCGGATGATTTCCAGGTCGGTGACGCCAAAGCACTCGCACACTACTTCGCCCTGGGCCATTGGCAAGACCAGGCCCTTATAATTGGCGATTGCCGCTTCCAGGGCTTCGCGGCCCATCACCGAACAGTGCATCTTTTCTTTGGGCAGGCCGCCGAGGTAGTTGGCAATATCCTCGTTGGTGATTTTACTGGCTTCCTCCAGGCTTTTGCCAATTACCATTTCCGTCAAGGCGGAGGACGAGGCAATGGCGCTGGCGCAGCCAAAGGTTTTGAATTTGGCGTCGGCGATTTTGCCGCCCTCAATTTTCAGGGTCAGTTTCAGTGCGTCGCCGCAGGCCAGCGAGCCGACATCGCCCACGCCGTCTGGCTTGTCTATTTCACCAACATTGCGTGGATTCAGAAAATGTTCCTGAACCTTATCAGTATATTCCCACATGGAAAGCTCCTCTCGGTTGGAAAAAAAGGAAATTTTACAGTGACCATAATACGCAAGCGGTAAAAAGCCAATCGGCGAATGTTTGCCAGCCAACCCTGGCGCTGATCGGGCAAGAGCCGACCGGCATCCAGTGACCGCTTCCCCTCAAAGAAGTTGTCTATCCTTGTGTTTTCCCGTGATGGTGAAGATGACTCATTCGGCGATATTGACGGCATGGTCGCCAATGCGTTCATAATATTTGGCAATCTACAACAGGTCAAACACCTGTTCACTGTGGTCGCCAATGCGCTCCATATCGGTGATCATCTCTTCAAGGCGGTGGAAACCTGGCCCAGGGCGCGGGCCACCACTGGCTGCTGCCTGAGAAGCAGTTTGAGGCAGCGGCCCTCAATCTCTTTCTCTTTGCCGTCGATCAGGTCGTCACTTTCGATTACCGCCTTGGCGGTGTCCACATCCTACCCCTCCAGCGCCCCTATCTCGATCAAACTGTTGTTCAGCTCCGTGAGCTGCTCGTCAAAATGGCCGCGCATCACCCGAACCTCCCAGTAATATAATCTTCCGTCCGTTTGGGAGAAGGACGGGCGAACAGGCTTTCGGTATCGCCGTGTTCGATAACTTCGCTCAACAGAAAAAATACGGTCCTATCGCTGATCCTGGCCGCTTGCTGCATGTTCTGGGTAACGATAACGATGCTATATTTCTCGCGCAACACCAACAACAGTTCCTCGATCCTGCCGGTGGAAATCGGGTCGAGGGCACTGGTGGGTTCGTCGAGAAGCCTGTTCCACCGCCAGGGCCCTGGCAATACACAGGCGTTGCAGTTGGCCGTCGGACAGGCCCAATTTCTTGACAACAACAAGCCTCTTGATCCCGAAACTGGCGAGCCTTTAGTTGGTGACATTGACGCTTTTGCGCAACAAGCGCAAAGAGCAATCGAGCCACCTGGAACCTATTACTCCCGTGCTGATTATTCCCGCCTTCCTACCCCGTCTTTGGTTATTGCCGAAGATTCACCGGACTCGGTTAGTGACTTAGCCAAACAGATTGGCGAGGCAGCTATTGAGGCCCGGTTCTTCGGTTCGCGCCTGTATATTCAGATTAGCGGAGATAGCCATAACCTAACTAGTATTATGTCCCACAAATAATTGGCATAATTAACAGCTATCTGGTATCCTGGCGACATCTTTTGAACGGAGAATCGCCATGAGAAAGGGCAG
>JAIRRG010000253.1 GCA_031256095.1 Desulfobulbaceae bacterium | reverse complement strand
CCTGGATCAACAAGTGCCGAAGGCTTTGGCGTAACTGTGAAGCAACCATTAACTCGAGTTTGCATATGATGGTTCTATCGTTTGTCAGAATTTTACTCAAAAGAACCTAAACGGTTTCTGAGGACAGAGCTGGCGTCGATAACTTCACCTCTGCCACCCCCTCACAGAAGCCTGTCTTATAAGTACCTCTTTAGCGGGCGGTAATTGCTTTCAGCGGGAGCGATCGAAAATATAGCGGGCGATAGCGCGCAAGGGATCGGCCTTGTTGTCCAAAAGAGCGAGGCTCTGTATGGCGGCGTCGATGGCTTCCTGGGCCAGGTTCCTGGTTTTTTCAATGCCAAAGAGGGCCGGATAGGTGGCTTTGCCGTGTTTGGCGTCGCTGCCAGCGGATTTGCCCAGTTTCTCGCGGGTAGCAGTCGAGTCAAGCAGATCATCAACGATCTGAAAGCCCAAGCCAATTTGCCGGCCATAACCGTCCATGGCCGCCAGTTGAGCGTCGGAGGCGCCAGCGCCAATGGCGCCACAGAGAACGGCGCAGCGGATGAGAGCGCCGGTTTTGTACTGATGAATGGTCCGCAACAGGTCAAAGGAAACATCTTTCCGCTCGTTGGCGATGTCCAAAGCCTGGCCGCCAACCATGCCGAAACTGCCGGCGGCGGTGGCTATTTGCCCAACAATGGCCAGAATGGCCGCCTGGGGCAAACGGAGGTATTGCCGGTTGGTCAAGAGGGCGAAGGCGTCGGTGAGCAGGCCATCACCGGCAAGAATCGCCGCCGCCTCGCCGAAGCGCACATGATTGGTCGGCTTGCCCCGGCGCAGATCGTCGTTGTCCATGGCCGGCAGGTCGTCATGGATCAGCGAATAGGTGTGGATATATTCGAGGGCGCAAGCAACCGGCATCAGGGCATCCACGGCTTCCAGCTCACCGCTGACCGCCCGCGCCGCCGCCAGGCAGAGGATTGGGCGGATGCGTTTGCCACCGGCGAACAGGCTGTAACGCATGGCCTCGACATGGCCGCCCAGCGGTTCCGCCGCTTCCGGCATGAAAGCGGCCATGGCCGCCTCAATGAGGGCACTTTCGGCGTTCAGATACGATTCAATATTCATCGTCCCGAAACGGCTCTTCTTGAAGCTTGCCGTCCTTTTCGAGTAGGATGTCGATCCGGGCTTTGGCTTCCGCCAGTTGCCCGGAGCAAAACCGCGCCAAGACGACGCCTTCCTCGAATTTTTTCAGGCTCGCCTCAAGACTGAGACCGCCCCGCTCCAATTCGCCGGTCAGTTCCTCCAGGCGGGCAAGGGCGGATTCAAACGTTTTTTTGACCATATTTTCGTATCTTTGGTTTCAGGCAAAATTCCCTTACTTTTATATGCCACAACAAGCGCGGTCAGACTAAACCGGCGATATGGAAAACGCAATCACTCTCTTTCTCGGTTGGCTTCAGGTGGAAAAGGGCTATTCACCGCACACCATCACCGCCTATGGCCGCGACCTACGGGAATTCGCCGGCAAGCTGACCGTAAGTCGCCCCGGCCCGACCGCGCCAGAGCAAGTGGCCGGTGACGATATCCACACCTTCATCCAATCTCTCCATGGCGACAGCGCCGCCACGGTGGCGCGAAAGCTATCGTCATTACGGTCTTTTTTCCGATTTCTGCAAAGGCGGCAGGGTTTGACCGCCGACCCGCTCGCTGGCGTTTCGGCGCCAAAAATCAGGCAAGGAATTCCAGTCTTCCTCACCGTCGATGAAGCCTTCGCCCTGATGGAAGCGCCTGGCCGGCAAGACGCCGCCATGCGCCGCGATCGGGCGGTCCTGGAGCTCCTGTATTCGACCGGGGCCCGCGTCTCGGAGCTGGTGTCGCGCAATGTCGCCGATCTCGATTTTGCCGCGGCCATTTTGCGGATAAAGGGCAAGGGTGGTAAGGAACGTCTGTCGCCGGTAGGATTGCCGGCGCTTGAGGCTAGCCGCGCCTGGCTGCCGGAGCGGGCCGCGATTGTCGCCGAAAGCCGCGCCGCCGGCCGCCCCGTCGCCGAAAACGCCCTGTTTCTCAACCGGCGCGGCGGCAGGCTGACCGTGCGCAGCGTCGAGCGCCTGGTGCGTTTTTACAGTGAGCGGGCCGGCATCATTCAAATGGTGACGCCGCACGCTCTCAGACATTCCTTTGCCACCCATCTGCTGGAAATGGGGGCCGATCTGCGCACGGTACAGGAGTTGCTCGGCCATGCCAGCCTGTCCACCACCGGACGTTACACCCATCTCAATGTTGACCATCTGAGCAAAGTGTACGACCAAGCCCATCCGCTGGCGCAAAGACCGAAAACGGCTGGGCATTCATCAGTGAAAAACGAGGGCTTATGAAAATCCGCTCCACCACCATTCTGTCCATCCGCCATCGCGGCGAGGTGATACTGGCCGGCGACGGCCAGGTGACTTTGGGCAATACCGTCATGAAGCATCAGGCGAGAAAAGTCAGGCGCCTGTACCACGACCAGGTGATCACCGGCTTTGCCGGGGCCACCGCCGACGCTTTTACCCTCTTCGACCATCTGGAGAAGAAACTCGAACAGTACCACGGTAATCTGATGCGGGCGGCGGTCGAACTGGCCAAGGACTGGCGCATGGACAAGATGCTGCGGCGGCTTGAAGCCATGCTGATCGCCGCCAACCGCGAGCATTCGCTGCTTTTAACCGGTACCGGCGACGTGATCGAATCGGATAACGGCATCCTGGCCATTGGCTCCGGCGGCCCTTACGCCCAGGCGGCGGCCATGGCCCTCATCGCCAAAAGCAATTGCGGCGCCGAGGAAATCTGCCGCGCCGCCATGGATATCGCCGCCTCGATCTGCATCTACACCAATCGGCAACTGACACTCGAAAAAATCGTTTTGGACAAATGAATGAAAAAAGCGGGGAGAGGGATGCGGGCAAAAAAAAAGCCCCCTGGGAAAATCCAGGGGGCTAGGCGATCGGTACCAGGTTTTGACAGAACTGGCGGAGCGGACGGGACTCGAACCCGCGATCTCCGGCGTGACAGGCCGGCATTCTAACCGACTGAACTACCGCTCCTGCGCTGATGCCGCCTGGTGGGCGAAACAGGGATCGAACCTGTGACATTCGGCTTGTAAGGCCGACGCTCTCCCAGCTGAGCTATTCGCCCTAGCGGCAACAAAAACATGAGGGCCTATTTACTGGCTTCCCCAGTTGGCGTCAAGAGAAAAGTCGGGATGGCAAAGCGGCGCGGCTTGAAATTTTCACCATGTGAGAACAAACAAAATGGACTTTCTGCAATTGTTCGGCAAACGCCTCGTGGTCTTTGGCCTAGCCAATAAAAAATCGGTGGCCTGCGCCATTGGCAAAACCTTGGCCGAGGCCGGGGCTGAGGTCATCCATGTGGTGAGAAGCGAAGAGCGGCGCGCCACCGCCACCAAGATATTTCCCGCATCCCACGTCTTCCTCTGTGACGTCGAACACGAGGAGAATATCCTGCGCCTGCGCGACCAGGTGGCGGCACTTGTTGCCGCCGATGGCCGCCCAGTCAGCGGCCTTGTTCATTCCCTGGCCTTTGCCAATTATGCCGATGGGATGCAGCCATTTCACCGGATCAAACGCCAGGATTTTTTGCAGGCGATGAACATTTCCTGTTTTTCTCTCATCGCCATCGCCAACGCCTTTGCCGCTCTCTTTGACAAGAGCGCCTCGGTGGTGACGATTTCAATTTCAACGACCAAAATGGCGGCGGAAAACTACGGTTATATGGCCCCGGTCAAGGCGGCCCTTGACGCCACCTTGGTCTTTCTCGCCAAAAGCTTTTCCGCCTTTTCCGAGGTTCGCTTCAACGCCGTCGCCCCTGGCCTGCTGAAGACTTCGGCTTCTGCCGGTATTCCTAGTTATGTCGACAGTTACCTTTTTGCCGAAAAGGTCATCCCCCGTCGCCGGGCCGTGACCACCGAGGAAGCGGCCAATGCCGTCGCCTTCCTGTTGTCGCCGCGTTCGTCCGGCATCACAGGTCAGGTTCTGGTGCTCGACGCCGGCATGTCGTTTAACTACTTCGACCGGGAAATCATCGCCGCGGTTAATCGCTGAAGGGCTGATCCTGGCTGAAATCAGGATTGTAAAAATGGGGGCTGGAGAAATCCGGCACCCAGACATTCGTGAACCCAAGGCGTTCGATCATGGCCAGCGCCTCATGATATTCCTCTGGCAAAAGGCCGCGCCC
>JAIRRG010000141.1 GCA_031256095.1 Desulfobulbaceae bacterium | reverse complement strand
CTTTTGCCGTCATCCCCAAGCGGTGGGTGGTGGAAAGAAGTTTCTCCTGGATCAACAAGTGCCGAAGACTTTGGCGTAACTGTGAAGCAACCATTAACTCGAGTTTGCATATGATGGTTTTATCGTTTGTCAGAATTTTACTCAAAAGAACCTAAACCATTTTTAACAGGATGGCCATCCTATCGGCGCAACTGGTGCCGAGTGACATGGCGTAGCGGCGCTGGCTGGTCTTCGCAGCATTGGGCCGGGGCAACGCCATGGTAACGTGTACGGGAAGCCCGGAGCCTTTCAGAAAAGTTGCTATTCTTCTTCTTATATTTTTTTATAAAAGGAGTATGATTTATCGATCATTGCAGAATCGATCATTGCAGATCGTGATGTTAGGTAAATTCTATACCAACCTTTTTTCTAGAGGAATGCAGTATGGAGACAATGAATGCATTGACCCTGGTTTTCGCCGCGCTTTGCATCTTCGCCATTGCCTACCGGCTTTACGGGCTGTTTCTGGCGAACAAGGTGCTGGAACTGAAGGACGAACGCGTCACCCCGGCAGTGAAATACGCCGATGGGCACGACTATGTGAAAACTAACAAATTCGTCTTGTTCGGCCACCATTTTGCCGCCATCGCGGCGGCCGGCCCACTCATCGGGCCGGTACTGGCCGCCCAATTCGGCTATATGCCTGGCGCCTTATGGATTCTTGTCGGTTGCGTTCTGGCTGGCGCCGTCCATGACATGGTCATCCTCTTCGCCTCGGTTCGTCACCAGGGGAAGAGTCTGGCCTACATCGCCTCCAAAGAAATCAGTAAACCCGTTGGTTTCGTGGCCTCTTGGGCGGTTCTTTTCATCCTCATTCTCACCTTGGCCGGTCTTTCCATCGCCGTGGTGAATGCCATGCACGACAGCCCGTGGAGCACCTTCACCGTGGCGGCAACTATTCCCATCGCCTTGCTCATGGGCGTGTATCTGCAGGTATGGCGCCCTGACGACGTCAGAGGGGCCACCATTATCGGCGTGGTGCTGCTCTTTCTTGTTATTCTGGTTGGACCGTATGTGGCGAAGCATCCCGCCCTCGCGCAGATGTTCAATTTCAGTAAAACAAGCATCTCTGTCGGCATTCCCATTTATGGTTTCTTTGCCTCGGTTCTTCCCGTGTGGCTGCTCCTGACCCCACGCGACTATCTTTCCACTTTTTTGAAAATCGGCACCATCGCCATGCTGGCTGGCGGTATTTTCTTCGTGCGTCCGGACATTTTGATGCCCGCCTTTCAATTTCTTGGCGGCGGTGGCCCCATCCTCTCCGGACCGGTCTTTCCCTTCCTGTTCATCACCATAGCCTGTGGCGCGGTCTCGGGCTTTCACGCCATCATCGGCACCGGTACCACTCCGAAGATGCTCGGTAATGAGCGCGACATCCTCTTTGTTGGTTACGGAGCCATGCTTGTCGAAGGATTTGTCGCCATTATGGCCCTGGTGGCGGCCTGTACGCTCATCCCCGCCGACTATTTCGCCATCAACGCCACCGCCGAGAAGTTCGCCTCTCTTGGCATGCATGTGCAGGATCTGCCGGCCTTGGCCGAAGGCGTCGGAGAAACCATCGCCCACCGTCCTGGCGGCGCTGTTTCCCTCGCCGTCGGCATGGCGCATATCTTTGCCAACATCCCGTACATGAAGCATCTCATGGGCTATTGGTATCACTTTGCCATCATGTTTGAGGCGGTGTTCATTCTTACGGCTGTCGATGCCGGCACCCGAGTGGGACGCTTCTTCCTTCAGGAAATGGTCGGCGTTGTGATTCCCAAGTTCAACGACAAGCATTGGATACCCGGCATTATCCTCACCAGTGCCGTCTTCACCGCCAGCTGGGGCTATCTGGTATACACCGGCGACATCCAGACTATCTGGCCCCTTTTCGGCATGAGCAACCAGCTTCTGGCTTCCTGCGCCCTGATCATCGGCACTTCGATGCTTATCCGCATGAACAAGGCCAAATATATGTGGTGTACAGCCGTGCCCGGCATTTTCCTCGCTGGCACGACCATGTGGGCGGGGTATCTGCAAATCACCACCGTCTATCTCCCGACGGGCAAGACCCTCTTGGCCACTCTTGGTACCGCCATCATGGTGCTCATGGTTATTGTCTTTATTGGCGCGCTCAAGCGCTGGATGGAGCTCTTGAGCATCAGGACAACCACCACGGATAACTATGGTGAAACGGTGTTGGTGGCGGTTGAAGAATAGTTGCGCTTTATAATAATCGCGCGGATCAAGACGGGGATGCCCGGTTTTTGGCGCCCCCGTCATTTTTGATTTTCTCGCGTTGCAAATCGTTTTCGCACGGGCACGGCTTGTACCAGGTAGCCTACGGTCGGCCTGCGGGGGAGTGGAGGACATATTGGTGGATATGAAAACCGTCCGGGAAACCGCCCGGGAAAAACTGAAAGGCTTCTGCCGGGTCTGTCCGGTCTGTGACGGCCGAGCCTGCGCTGGTGAGGTTCCGGGCATGGGCGGGCTGGGCACCGCTTCCTCGTTTCGCGCCAATATCGAAGCCCTGGCGCGGATTCGTCTGCGGATGCGCACCATCCACGCGGTGAAGGACCCAAAACTTTCTTTTTCCCTGTGGGGCAGAACGCTGGTCATGCCCATTCTGGTGGCGCCAATGACCGGCACCCCCTACAACATGGGCGGCGCCTTGACCGAGGCGGAATTCACGCTTGAACTGGCGGTCGGCGCTCTCAAGGCTGGCACCATGTCCATGACTGGTGATGGCGCCGATCCGGCCATGTTTGGTAGCGGGCTGGCGGCCGGCAAGGCCAACCCGGCGAGCACCGTCGCCATCATCAAGCCGAGGGCCCAGGAGGTGATCATCCGCTACCTGCGCGAGGCGGAGGAGGCCGGGGTGCTGGCCACCGGTATGGATATCGACGGCGCCGGTTTGGTGACCATGGCCATGAAAGGCCAGGCGGTGGGGCCCAAGACCTTCGAGGAGTTGCGGGAAACGATTGCCGCCACCCGGCTGCCCTTCATCGTCAAAGGGATAATGACTGTTGACGAGGCCGAGGCGGTGGTGCGGGCCGGAGCGGCGGCAATCGTGGTGTCCAACCACGGTGGCCGAGTGCTCGATTCGGTTCCCGGCGCCGCCGAGGTTCTGATGGAGATCGCCGACCGGGTCAAGGGTAAGACGATCATTTTCGCTGACGGCGGTGTGCGCAGCGGCAGCGATGTGTTGAAACTGCTGGCCTTGGGGGCGGATGTCGTCTTGATCGGTCGACCGATGATCATCGCTGCCTACGGTGGTGGCCGGGAAGGAGTCGCCCTGGCCCTCAATCAGCTGAAAAACGAGTTGTTCCAGGCCATGCTGCTCACCGGGACGGCGGATGTCGGCCAGGTGTCCCGTTCCATCCTCGTGCCCTAAATCTCGGCCGTCATGCTGCCGGTCTGGCCTGGTTTGACCTTCCCACAGTCCCGTGCCGCTTCGTCCGGGACTGTAAGCTTGCCCAGGCTAGCCCCATGCTTCCTTCATCTCAAAACCAATAGCAACGCCGCCACTCCGCCACTCTCGTTCGGGCAATCGTCGATTCTTCTTTGCTAATATGTTTGTCGCGGCTATACTCCGGCTCGCCCCTGCCTGGGGCTGTTAGCGGAAATTTGCCCTGTTTTACCCGTCACCTTACCGCAGAGGCAGACATTGGAAGGGAAAGTACTCATCGCCAACCGTGGCGAGATAGCCATCAGAATAATGAACGCCTGCGCCGGCCTCGGCCTTGATTACGCGGTGGTTTACACCGAGGCCGACAAAGAATCCGAGCACGTCCGGCGTAACGTCACCCACGGACCAGGACAGAATGCCTGGCGTATCACCAGCTATACCGAGCCCAACGATTTATTGGCGGTTGCCGATCACGCCGGCTGCACCGCCATCCACCCCGGTTACGGTTTTTTCGCCGAGGATTACCGCTTTGCCCGCCGTGCCACCAAGCGTGACCGCGCCCTGACTTTTATTGGTCCGTCCTGGCAGGTGATTAAAGAATTGGGCGACAAGATCAACACCAAACGGCTGGCCAACAAGCTAGGCATTCCGACCATTCCCGGCACCGACACCCCGATCTACAACGAAATGGAGGCCGAGGAAATCGCCTTGGGACTGCTTTCACAGCAGAAGACCGACGGCATCCAGAACCCGTCGATTCTCATTAAAGCGGCGGCGGGTGGTGGCGGCATGGGCATTGTCGAGGTCACGGAGATTGAACAGTTTCGCCGTACCTATCGCCAGCTGCAAGTCTACGCCAAGCGGCAGTTTGGTGATGGCGGTGTTCTCATTGAGCAGTGCCTGCGCGACTACAACCATCTTGAGGTGCAACTGCTGTGTTCAAAGCACGGTGAGCGCATCCATTTTAGTTCCCGCAACTGCACCATCCAATCAACCGGGCGGCAGAAGCGGGTCGAGGCGGCGCCTGGTTTTCATCGCTCCTGCTTCGACTACGGTTTTGACGAGGAACAGCTACTGCGGCAGATCGTTGATTATTCGCTGCGGCTGGCCGCCGAGGTCGGCTATGACTCGGTCGGCACCTGGGAATGGATCGTTACGAGAAGCGGCCAGCCCTATCTGCTTGAAGTCAACACCCGCATCCAGGTGGAAAATGACATTTCGGCGCGTATCAGCTATCTGCACGGGCAGCAGCCGAACCTCATCCGTGAGCAGATCCGCCTGGCCTTGGGCGACAAAATGGGTTACCGCCAGGAAGACATCGAGTTTCGCGGCGCCGCCATTGAGCTGCGCATTGTCGCCGAGGACACGCGGCGCGGCTTCGCGCCGTGGATTGGCACAATCAGCGAATTCTCCTTTCCCAGCCATCCTTGGTCGGTGGTGTACAGCCATGTGCCGTCGGACCGCCCCTACACCATTCCCAGCGACTACGATCCGAACCTGGCCTTGGCCCTGGTTTGGGCCGACACGCCCGGCGAGGCGAAACAGCGGGCGGCGGATTTCCTCGCCGCCGCGGCCATCCGCGGCCAGGATGCATCTGGCAATCCAATCGTCACCAATCTTGACTATTTGCGGCAGAGCCTCGACCGCCTGTTGGTGTTCTGATAACCGACCCTATCTCTATGAACGAACTCCTTCAGCAGCTTCAGAAAATTGCAGAGCGCATCAGCTATCTTCTGCAAATCAAAGACTATTCCTCCTGGGGTAACCTTGATGGTTTCAAGTCGGCCTGCGAGCGCCTGCAGCAGGCGATGTACGATTACAGCGCCGAACAGATGCAGGGGGAAATCAGAAAGCTCAGCAATTCCATCGCTTTCCTCGAAGAACGCGCCGAGGAACATCTGACGCCGATGGAACGGGTGCGCATTGTCCGCAGCGCCCAGCGTTTTTCCTTGAAAGACATTCTCGAAAACGTCTACGAGGATTATACGGAACTTGGCGGCCAGGACGAGGCCAGCGTCGATCCGGCCATGATCTGCGCCAAGGCGACCATTGTCCGCCGCATCGACAACAAATCGCTGACCGCGTCGGTGATGGTTATTGGCCAGGAAACCGGCCACGGCGAGGAATACCGCAACGGCGGCTCCTGTCGGCCAGAGGGCAATGCCAAGGCCCGGCGCTATATGAAAGTGGCTGCCGTCGAGGGTATTCCTATCCATTTTTATATCTTTACGCCCGGGGCCTACCCGGTCGAGGAATACCCCGGCGCCGCCCAGCAGATCGCCCGCAACATCTACACCATGACCAAGTTGCCGGTGCCGATGGTGTCGTTGATCTCGGAAGGTGGCTCCGGCGGCGCCGAGGCCATTGGCCTGTCCGATTATCGCCTCATGTGCAGCCACGGCTACTATTCGGTGATTTCGCCGGAGGGCGCGGCGGCCATAGAAGGGCGGAATCGGGATGGCGGCAAAGCGGCGCGGGAGTTAATTGAAGTCTGTGCCGACCGCCTGCGCTTGACCGCTGCCGACAATCTGCGCCACGGCACGATCGATCGGATTGTTCAGGAGCCGCCTTTGGGCGCCCGGCGTGACGACTTCGCCTTTTTTGCCACACTGCGCGCCGAGATGCTGCGCGCCACCGACCATGTGGTGATTTCGGCGAAAAATTTCAGCGCTTTTCGCAACTGGGATCTGCATCGCCGTCAGAAAGGGGCTGAGGGCAAGGGGCTGTCGGTTGATATTCCTTGGGATTTGAGCGGCGGCGAGATGAAAAGACTCTTGCAACTGCGCTCGCAAAAATACCTGAACATGGGCGGAAACGCCTATCAGGGCCGCCCTGACTCGTCGCGGCAACTGTTGGCTCTGGCCAGGGAACGGGGGGAAAAGTTTTACTACAGCCTACGTTACGATTTTTTCAAGAAGCAGAAAAAGCTGGTGAACAAGGCTTTAGTCGACCTCGGTGGTGAGAGCACGCTGTTGGTTAAACGCCTGACTTTGCCGGTGATTTCGCTCCTCGACAAATGGTGGGAAAAACCGACCTCGCCAGCGCCGGTCTTGCCGACGGGCCTCTCTTCCCCGGCTGAACCGGCCCGCGACCCGTTGGAATTGGGTGATGCCTATACCAGCCCGATGGCTCGTTTCGACCGCACGGTCAGTTGCCCGAATGCGGCGCGTTATGGCTGCAAGGACATCTGGGTACCGGATCTTTACGGTGAATTCGCCGGGGTCTGTGAATCATGCGGCCACCATTTTCCGCTCGAATATCAGTGGTATCTGCAAAATATTTTTGACAAGGGGTCGCTGCGGTTTTTCAATACTCAGATTATCGCTGGTAATCCGCTCGACTACACCGGTTTTGCCAGCCGCCTGTGGACGGCGCGGGAAAAGACCGGCTATTTGGCTGGCAATCTGACTTTCCACGCCAAGGTCAACGGCATTGAAATCATTGTCACCATGCTCTTCTCGGATTTTCGTAACGGTACCGTCGGCGCCGCCGAGGGAGAAAAATTCGTCCTTGCCTGTGATCTGGCCAAACGGAAAAAAAGGCCGCTTCTGGCTTACGTCCACACCACCGGCGGTATCCGCATCCAGGAAGGGACGTTGGGTGTGACCCAGATGCCGAAATGCACGATGGCGGTGCGCGAATACATCGATGCTGGTGGTCTTTATATTGTCGTCTATGATAACAACAGCTACGCCGGGCCAGTGGCCTCGTTTTTGGGCTGTTCGCCCTATCAATTCGCCATCCACTCCAGCCGCATCGGTTTCGCCGGGCCGCAGGTTATCCGCGAGACCACTGGCATTGACATTGCCCCGGGCTACCATTCAGCGCGCAATGCCTTGAAGCGCGGACACATTCAGGGCATCTGGGACCGCCGCGAGTTCCGCCGTCATTTGCACAAAGCGCTGATGACCATGGGCAGTCCCGGCTTGTACTACCGCTGAGGAGGAAGCATGGATTTTGTTTCGGTACACGGCGGGCACAGTGGCCAGTTTTGCAGCCATGCCGAAAACAGCCTCGAAGAGATAATCCTCGCCTATATCCGCCATGGTTACGCCTGGGTGGGCATCACCGAGCACGTGCCCGGCCTGGCGCAACGGTTGCTCTATACCGATCAGCGTAAGCTGGGCTTTACGCCAGAGACGCTGCGCCAGCGCTTTGCCCGCTATATGCCGGAATGCCGCCGCTTGCAGGCGAAATACGCCGACACAATCACGGTATTTGCGGCGATGGAAAGCGAAACCTACAGCGGTTACGCCGAGCATATCGAGGGGTTGATTGCCGAATTCCATCCCGACTACATCGTCGGTTCCGTGCATTTCGTCGGCGACGTCAATTTCGATTATTCGGCGGCAATGTATCAGGAAGCCGTAGCCCAGGCCGGTGGCATTGAAAATCTGTACTGCCGCTACTTCGATGATCAACTGGCGATGATTGAGCGTCTGCGGCCTTCGGTAGTTGGCCATTTCGATCTGATCCGGATTTTTGATCCCGCCTATCCCGTCCATCTGGCCTTGCCGGCGGTCGCCGAACGGGTTGAGCGCAATTTGCGTCGCATCAAAGCGCTTGATCTGATTATGGATTTTAACCTGCGGGCCCTGTACAAAGGCGCCAGCGAACCCTACATTTCCCGGCCCATCCTGACGCGGGCGAAAGAATTGGGCATCGCCGTCGTCCCTGGTGACGACTCGCACGGTGTCGCCAACATCCATGAAAATATGGAACGTGGCATCGCCATCCTCAAAGAACTGGGCTTCGATATGAACTGGCGGCGGCCACGCCTGATCGCCTATTCCTGAACATCATGTCCGCCGGGCCGAGCCGTTTTTTCATCCGCGGGCGCAAGCTGCTGTTTCATGAAGGAAGTGGTGCTCTGCGCCTTTATGACGGGCCTAATGCCGGTGCTTTATACCAGCGCCGCCTAAGCGGCGGCGGCGAGGTGATTGCCGTTTCCGAGGAAACGCCCTTGCCCGCCGGTTGCCTCGAGGTCAGCCTGCGCGCCGCCTACGCCCACCTGCCGGAACCACTCTGGATACGGGCCGGGCGCGCCATACAAATTCTCGACTGGCGCAATCAGCATTCTTTCTGTGGCCGCTGCGGCGAAAAAACCATCGAGCAGCGGCAGGAACTGGCCATGCTCTGCCCGTCTTGCGGCCTGAGCCACTATCCGCATCTGTCCCCGGCGGTGATTATGGCCGTGACCTGCGGCGATGCAATCCTTCTCGGTCGCGCCCGCCGTTTTCCCAATGGCATGTACAGCGTTTTGGCCGGTTTTGTCGAATTGGGAGAAACCCTGGAAAACGCGGTACGCCGGGAAGTCTTTGAGGAAACCGGCATCACCATCGGCGACATCCGCTACTTTGCCAGTCAGCCTTGGCCTTTTCCCCATTCGCTGATGATTGCTTTCACCGCCGAGGCAGTGGACCGGGCCATCTGCCTCAATGATGGAGAATTGGAGGATGCCCGCTGGTTTCGCGCCGATAGCCTGCCGCTTTTGCCCGACCGGATGAGCATAGCCCGCCGTTTAATCGATGTTTTTCTCGCTGGGTCTCGATGAAAATAACTACTGTTTCCGCTCCCTTGGGGCGAGAAAATAGGTCGCTAAATGGTAAATTTGTGACGACTGGTTATCAATCTCTTGAAAAAGCTGATGTTTTTTTGTAAAGTGTGGTAGTATAAAAGCTTGTCTAATTCCGCCGAATCAGAGAAGGTTGGCAGGAATAAAAAATCCGCGATGAACGCGGGAAAACCAAGGAGGAAAAAGATGAAGAGGAACAAACTGTTGTTGCTGTTGAGTTTTTTGGCGGTGGTCGGTTTTGCCGCGCCGTCCATGGCGGCAGGCACCCTGAAGACAATGGGTACCCATCCATTCTACAAGCCACCCTTGACCTCGGTTGCCGATCTGCAAAACATGGTGCAGAAACACGGTTCAGCGGTTAAGCAAGGTTTCACCAAAGCGGGCGCCGCTGATTTGTATCCCGCTTTTGTCGAGCAGCTCCCCAATGCCCAGATTGAGACCGTGCAGGTACAACCTGGTCAGACTCTTGAATGGATGCTGTTCCGCAAAATGGGCAAAGGCCCAGTTGCCGTCGCCAGAAACGTTGTTTGGGGTGGCCGCTCGTCCTTTGAAGCCTTCAAATTTTCCATTCAGAAAGATGGCAATGAGTACAACTTCCTTGTACCGTTGGTCTGCGGCAATATCGCTTTAGTGGATGTCACCGCCGCGCCGGTCGCCGAGGTCCCGCCTCCTCCGGCCCCGGAAGTTGTTCCGGTCGCTGTTGCGCCGAGAAGAGCCCTGGGTAACCCGTTCATTATCGTGGGTTATGAGCATCAGTTTGATCCCAGCGAATACATCTTCGGCAAGGTTGGTTATGACTTCGCCATCACCGATCAGTTCCATCTCCTGCCGTCTTTGGGTTTTTATGGTCAGGTGCATGGCAAGGATGGTGAAAGCTCCATCGCCGTTGACGTGCTGGCCAGCTATTACGTTGTCAAGAATTTCGCGGTGGCCCTTGGTGTTGGCTTCTGGCCCGGCGCGCTTGTGACCAGGGATCAGTATGGCCGTTCTTGCGATCGCGACAAAAACAATGTCGATGCGATTGTTGCCGCCTATTATGACCTGCCGGTTCAGTGGTTGGGCATGAAACCGTCGATCTATGTTGAAGGCCGTAACTCTGTCCAAGAGTTTGATAACATGAATTTGACCGCTCGTGTTGGTGGTGGTCTGATGGTCCGCTTCTAAGACCGCATCCAGTCGCGGGGGCTGATACTTGGTCCCACACGGTTTGGCGTAAATGCAAAATCCCCGGTCAGCTCTGCTGGCCGGGGATTTTGTTTTTGCATTGGCGCGTTTACGCTTACCGCGATGGTCATACCATCCGGTCTTTAAGCTGGCGGCTGGGCGGCAAATCGTTTACCCTAGCCGCATCCCGCTGTCCGCCCGCCTTTTCCCGACTTTACCCGAAGCAATTGCCGCCATGACCGAAGCCGCCGCTCTCCCCATTGTTGCCCTGATTGGTCGTCCCAACGTCGGCAAATCGACGCTCTTTAATCGCATTACCCGGTCGCGCAAGGCCTTGGTCGATCCGACGCCCGGCGTGACGCGAGATCGCCACTATGACCGTGTTGACTGGGAAGGCCGGGCCATGCTGGTCGTCGATACCGGCGGCATTGATGACAATCCAGAAGATTTGCTGGCCGGTCATATCCGTGAACAAGCCCTGGCCGCCATCGCCGAGGCCGATATCCTGATCTTTCTGCTCGATGGCAAAGATGGCCTGACCGCCGCCGACCAGCAGATCGCCGACATCGTCCGCAGGGGTGAAAAGCGGCTGTTTTTCGTGGTCAACAAGATTGATTCCCCGGACCGTGAAGAGGCGCTTTTGCCACCCTTTTACGAGTTGGGCTGCGAGACGCTGTGGCCGGTCTCCGCCGAACACGGCTATGGCTTCGGTGACCTGATGGATGCGGTGGCCGAAGCCGCCGCCGACTTGGGCGCCGGTGAGCTGCCGCCCCTGCCGGCGGCTACAGTCACGGTTGCCTTCTTCGGGCGGCCCAATGTTGGCAAGTCGTCGATGATCAACCGCATCTTGGGCGAAGAACGGATGGTGGTTTCTGAGATTGCCGGTACCACCCGCGACGCCGTCGATACCCTTTTAACCCACGGCAACTACAGCTATCTACTGGTCGATACCGCTGGTATTCGGAGACGAGGCAGGACCAAGGAAAAGCTGGAAAAATTCAGCATCTTGAAATCACTTTCCGCCCTTGAGCGTTGCGAAGTGGCGGTGGTCATGCTCGACGCTGGCGAAGGCGTCACCGAACAGGACAGCAAGGTGATTGGTCACGTCCTCGATCGCGGGCGCGGTCTGATCATCCTGGTCAATAAATGGGATTTGCTGGCCGATGATAAAAAAGCGAA
>JAIRRG010000013.1 GCA_031256095.1 Desulfobulbaceae bacterium | reverse complement strand
TATTGATGATCGGACGCAGGTGAACCGGCGGCCCATTTGAGATATTGGACAAACCGCAGGTGCTCATGCAGCCAGGCGCGATATCTTCGAGCATCATCTGGAAATTCAGAAGGCTTACCGACTGGGCCTGCTGAATATTGACTGGCGTGACGATGCCATCGACCCAGATACGCTCGTTGCTGATGCCCGCCTCGTTGGCGGCCTGAACCAGCTCGACACAGAGGGCGGCGCGCTCGTTTTCGTCACGCGGCAAACCATCCGGCCCCCACATCAGGGCAATCATGTCGGCATTGTATTTGGCGGCAATCGGCAGCATCTTCTCGTAACGAGCCGGAACGGCCATGATCGAGTTGATGATGTGCGCTTTGCCGCAGGGTTTGAGTACCTTCAGGCCTTCTTCAATGGCGTCGATATTGGAAGTATCGAGCAAGAGCGGAATATCCGGCACCACCTCCTGAACAACCTGACAGACCCACGGCATCAGTTCCTTGCCGTCTTTTTTCGCCGGGCCAAGGTTGATGTCGATATAGTCCATCCCTTTCTCTTTCTGCTCCAAAGCCTCCTGCTGAATCGGCTTGGCATCACGCTCTTTGAACGCCGCGCCAATCTTCTTGGACATGACATTCAAACTTTCACCAAAGAGTATAATTGACATTTACAGCCTCCTTATTTGATGGTTAACAATACCGTTTTCCTGACAGCAAAATAATCAGTGGCGAAGCCGGGGAATGCCCATAAAGCTTTCCCCGGCTTACAATCACTGACGGGCTTTCAAGAAACCCGTAATATGCGCCGACTCACGCGGACCGACGGTGATCGTCCAGCCTTTCAGCTCCTCTTCGACGTCGCCGGCAATGGCGGCGGCGTAGCCAGGAATGATCAGCTCGGTGTGTTTTATTTTATCGACGATGCCGCACTTCTTGACGAAGGCACCGACATCATCGCCAGCGAACTTGCCAGCCGCCCAGGCGGTCAAAACCGACAGACCATCGGTGTCTTTGATCAACAGCCAGGCCGGCACCTTGCTGCCTTCGACCTCGCCGGAGACAATAAAGTAGGTCAAAGCGAAGTTGGAGGTGACGAGAACCGGTGAATTTTCGTTCGGGTTGTTGATCTCGTAAATGCCTTCGGTAACGGTCATCGGCCGCTGCGGATCGGTGAAGATATTCAGGCGCTCCAAAAGCAGCGGGAAAATCGACTCGGTGGTCAGGTCGGAGAGAACGACTATGCCCGCGTATTTCCCGACGAACATACCGGCGATCAGCGTCTCCATATCGACGTTAGAAGCCATTTCGCAGGGGAAGACGACGGTCGGGAAACCAACCGAGCGGTTACCGTCTTTCAAGGCGGCGCGGCGGATGGCGACCTGATCTTCCAAAGCCTTTTTCACTTCACGGGAACCGGAATCAATCAAGAGATCCTTCAGACCCATGCCAGTGAGCTTGTCTGTCAGGGCAATGGCGCCGTCGATGCTGTCGGCCTTCACCGCCAGCGGCAGGCCATTGTCGAGGGCGATTTTGCCCATGGCATCGGCATTGGCGGCGGTGGCGGCGAAAATGACCGGGCGTTTGAAGCCGCAGACAGCAACCGCCGCTTCAATGGTTGCCGGGTCTTCACTCATCAGAAGTAGATTGAATTCGCTGGTCTCGGCAACCAATTTGGCGGTGGCGGCAAAGGCGGCTTTGTCGCCGGTGTCTTTCAAGGCAACTAGCTCCGGTCGCAGGTTCAGGCCGACGCGCTCGTATTGCAGGGCGTTCCAGGCCTTGAGTTTGGCCTCGGCCTGCGCTGCCGGGGTGTTGGCAGGCAGTACGCCCGCAAACAGCGTCGGGTTAAAAAAGGTCTTCTCATGACGGTACAGTACCGTCTCGCCACCGGTCGTGGTTTTGCGCACGCCCTTGCCGATGGCAACCGGGCGGATCGGCGGCGCCGAAGCTTCGGCCAGTTGGGCGCGGGCTTCGTCGGAAACATAGGGGCAAGAATCCAGTTCCGCCTTGCTGGCGGCCAAATTCATGGCAAAGGCAAGGCAGGTGGCAGCTCCGCACTCCTTGCAGTTGGTTTTGGGAAGCAATTTAAAAATCTGAATACCTGTTAAGGCCATGGGTAGAGTCTCCTTTTTGGTGAAATGCCGTCTAGCTCCGGATAGTGGGCGGTTTAACCCGCCATCCGAAACCAGTCATGGATATGATCAACCAATCAACGGGTCCATCGTCAAAGCCGGATGTCCTTTCTCTTGCAGCCAAGGCAAAATCTCTTCCTCGGTAATGCCAACGGTTTCATCGGCGATCATATCGGCGAAATTCTTCACGCCCATCTCTTCACCGCGCTTGTTCAGGCGGTCATAGATTTCATCCTTCAGCATTTTCGGCATCCAGACCATACGCAGGAGACCACCATCGCCGATGAGGAATTTCTTCTGGGTGACGTTGTACTTGGAGTGACCAACGAAACCCGGCGAAGAGTTACCGCCACCCATAACCCCGGCCAGGGTCGTGAACTTCATACCGCAGGGGGTCTCCCCGCCGTAATCACGGCCAACGGTCATGATGCCGTTACAGGCCGGCAGCATGGCGGCGATGCACTCGCAGCAGCCGCAGGTGGTCATCGGCGCATAAACCATCGAATAGAAGTTGTAGGTTTCAACCGCCCCTTTCGAGGCGATCTTGATGAACTCGTCAACCCCCTCGAAACGTCCAAGCTTCGGATCGAGCACTTTGCCCTTATTCACCGGCTGGTTCGGGCCGGTCG
>JAIRRG010000202.1 GCA_031256095.1 Desulfobulbaceae bacterium | reverse complement strand
GTGGGAATTTTATCGTGGATTATCATGGGCTTGTTGGTGGGCATTGTCGCCAAAGTCATCATGCCGGGAGATGGCCCCGGCGGCTTTATCATGACCATCATTTTAGGTATTATCGGGGCCTTTGTGGGCGGCTTTATCTCGAAATTCTTTGGTTTTAACGGCTTCACCGGCTTCAACTTCCCCAGTTTCATCATTGCCACCGTCGGCGCCGTTGTCGTCCTCTTTGGCCATCGGATGCTGACGAGGAGGTAAGCAGCCCTTTCGTCCAACAAAACGCCGCCTTGCCGCCAAAACGGCGGGCGGTTTTTTTATTTTTTCGCCGGAAATCCCCATGCGTTTGGTGCATCCTTGGCCGCCACTCTATGATCAGGCGTCAAAGGTGCTGATTCTCGGCACCTTCCCGTCGCCAAAATCCCGGCAAATGGGTTTTCCTTACGGCCACCCGCAGAATATCTTCTGGCGGACACTGGCCACGCTTCTCGGCCAACCGCCACCAGCCCGCCAGGTGGCGACGGTCAAACAATTCGCCCTGGATAACGGCATTGCCCTGTGGGATGTGCTGCACGCCTGTGACATCGACGGCGCTGCCGACGCCAGCATCAAAAAACCGGAAGCCAATCTCTTTGCGCCAATCCTGGCTGAAACAAATATCACGGCCATCTTCACCACCGGCAAAACGGCGACCAATTTATTCAACAAATTATGCGCGGCCGAGGCCGGCATGACGGCAACTTACCTGCCCTCAACCAGCCCGGCCAACCGGGTGACCCAGATGAAGGTCAGTTTTCTTGAGCAGTGGCGGCTGGTGGCCAAAGCACTCCAAAAAGGGCAAATGCCGGTCAGGTTGTGAAGCGAGGCTATTTTCCCCCGGTTGCTGAAACTGAGCCGAAAGCGGAAGATTCCCCAACTCTTATTTTTCCTGTTCCACTCTCTCTGGAAACATCAGAGATGCGATAACTCCTAAGGCCAGGAAGCCCAGCACCACGGCGAGACTGACACCGGGGGGAATGTGGATGCCAGTGTCGCCGATGGTCTGATTCCAGGATTGCAGCGCCATTTTGGCGCCGATGAAAAAGAGCAGGCTAATGACCGCCTTTTCCAGATGGACGAGGTATTTGGTGAGGGCGGCGAGGACGAAATACAGGCTGCGCAGACCGAGAATGGCGAAAATCATCGCGGCGTAGACCAGAAGCGGTTCCTGGGTCATGGCGATGACGGCGGGTACGGAATCGAAGGCGAAAGCGATATCCGAGGTCTCTATCGCCATCAGACAGAGAAAGGCCGGCGTGGCGTACAAGAGACCCCTTCGCGTGATGGCGGCGGGATCGGCACCATTGCCCAGTTCATGGCGGCGGACAAAAAGATGGTTCAGGTGCAGCTTGGTGTAGACCGGCATCAATTTTCCGGTCAGCCGCACTGACCAATGATTGGAATAGTCCTCAATATCCTCGTCATCGCCGCCCGATTGCAGCATTTTGATGGCGCTCCAAATGACGAAGGCGGCGAAAACGAAACCAACCCAGGGACTGACCATAAAGAGTCCCGTACCAATGACCACGAAGATGGCGCGAAAGAGCAAGGCGCCGATAATGCCGTAATAGAGAATGCGATGCTGTAATATCCCCTTGATGGCAAATGAAGAAAAAACAGCCATAAAAACTATGAGATTATCGACAGAAAGCGACTTCTCCAGCGCGTAGCCAGCCAGATAAAGATTGGCCCAGCTTTTGTCAAACCGCAGCCACAAATAGCCGTAAAAAGCGCAGGCCAAGGCAACCCAGAAAAGCGACCAGCAAGCGGCGTCTTTCAGGCTGATATCGGTGCTCTTTCTGTGGGCAAAGAGGTCAAGATAGACAGACAGCGCCACGACGCAGAAAAAGATGACGATTGCCTCGAGGGGAAATCCGAAATGCTCCATAATCAGGCCGCTCCATCAAATAATGTCAAATCAGTTCCTCAATTAAAACCAGAGTGTGAGGATAAAAAAGCCGCCGTTCCCAACATGGGGGGGAATAGAGGGCGACGGCTTGCGGGAAAATGCGCCGGAAAGCCAACGCTTGTCTGTCCACAATGAAAAGAATACGGATTACGGTATTATAAAGGCAAAAAAAGTCGCTAGGCGGCATTGATAATGTCAAGAGAGGAAAATGTATCTGGCCGCAATTAATTTGCGACAAGATAAGGATAAAATAAACGACAAGGTCTGTCAAAAAAGAATCGGAAATCTATCTCCGTTTTGGCGATGAGTATTGACCGATATTGTCGGGCAATCATGCCATCTTGGCAGCTTATCCTACCAAATAAAAACCATCGCATATCGCTCATATTTTTGCCGATTGCGCCCTCATTTCGTTCCTGACAACAGCGAAAACCAATGCTATCATCGTAAGAATAGTGGTAAATTCCAGAGGGACAGACAGATGGGACGAAACTCATGAGGCAAATTTTTTCTCCTTGGCCACAGACAGCTACGGCAAAACCAGTCTTCATGGTAGTATAATTAATTTACCAAGGCGAATTTGTCACCTGGCGCTTCGCCGCCGCCCCGGTCTTGCCGGCCTGGCGGTCATTCATCATTCATTTTCGCAGGAGAACCAGCATGGGCCAGACCATTGCCGAAAAGATTTTTGCCGCCCATCGGCGCGACATGCCCACCCCCGGCACGGAAATTATCAGTCTCGACGCGGTATTCTGCCACGAAATCACCACGCCCATCGCCATTATGGACCTGGTGGAAAAGGGCATGGATCAGGTCTTTGACGCCACGAAACTCAAAGTGGTCATTGACCACGTCAGCCCGGCCAAAGACTCCAAGACGGCGGCCCAGGGCAAGATCATGCGCGACTGGGCCAGGCGGCACGCCATCAAAGATTTCTTCGATATTGGCGACAACGGCGTCTGCCACGCCCTGTTCCCAGAAAAGGGTTTCGTCCGCCCCGGCTACACGCTGATCATGGGCGATTCCCATACCTGCACCCACGGCGCCTTTGGCGCCTTCGCCGCCGGTGTCGGCACCACCGACATGGAGGTGGGCATTTATAAGGGCGTCTGTTCCTTCCGCAGCCCAAAAAGCATGAAGATTGTCCTCTCCGGTCGGCTGGCCACGGGTGTCGCCGCCAAGGACGTCATTCTCGCGGTCATTAAAAAACTGACCGTCGCCGGCGCCACCGATCTGGTCATTGAATTTTGCGGCGAGGCGGTGGCGGCCATGGATATGGCCGGGCGCATGACCATCTGCAACATGGCGGTTGAGGCCGGGGCCACCTGCGGCATCTGCCCGCCCGACCGCGTCACCGCCGAATACCTGTGGCCATTCATCAAAAACTATTACGCCAATATCGATGCCGCCGTCGCCGATTTTCGTAAATGGCATGCCGATGCCGACGCCAAATATGTTTCCATCGTTGAAATGGATGTGACGAATCTGGCGCCTCAGGTGACGCACGGCTACAAACCGGATCAGGTAAAAGACATCGGCGACATGGCCGGAACCCCGATCGACCAAGTGTATATCGGCTCCTGCACCAATGGCCGCATGGAAGATTTACGGGCCGCCGCCGCCATCTTAAAAGGAAAACACGTGGCCAAAAACGTGCGCGGCATCGTCACTCCCGCGACGCCGGCCGTTTACCGGCAGGCGCTGGCCGAGGGCATCATCGCCACTTTCATGGACGCCGGATTCTGCGTCCTCAACCCAACCTGCGGCGCCTGCCTGGGCATGAGCTGCGGCGTCTTGGCCGAGGGCGAAGTCTGCGCCTCAACCACCAACCGCAACTTCAATGGCCGCATGGGCAAAGGCGGCATGGTGCATCTGATGAGCCCCTATTCAGCGGCGGCGACAGCCGTCGCCGGGGTGATTGCCGACCCGCGGCCCATGCTGGCCTGATGGGCGCTTCCGGCATTACCGGCGTTACTCACAGATTTTGCCATGACGATTATTCTGTCAAAGCGCCACCTTCGGCGCTGCTTGCTCAAGGAGAAAATTCATGAAAACATTCGGCGGTCCAGCGATATTTTTAGATAGAAACGACATCAACACCGATGAAATCATCCCGGCCAAGTACCTGACCGAGATCACGAAAACGGCGCTGCGCCCGCATCTGCTCGAAGACCTGCTTATTGATGGCAAGCCTTTCGACCCGCACAGCAAAGAGATGCGGGAGGCCAAGGTGGTGGTCAGTCGCGCCAACTTCGGCTGCGGCTCGTCGCGCGAGCACGCGGTCTGGGCCTTTGAGGTCAACGGCATCAATGTCGTTATCGCCGAGAGCTTTGCCCGCATCTTCCGCCAGAATATGTTCAACTGCGGCATCCTGGCGGCGGAACTGAGCAAGGCCGACCTCGACCGCCTCTTCGCCCTCAAGGGCCAGGTGACGGTGACCGTTGACCTGGAAAAGGAAAAACTGACCGCCCACGGCGACAGGGCGACGGTCGAGTGCTCTTTTACGCTCAATCCTTTCGACAAGAAGCTGATCGCCGCTGGCGGCTGGCTGGAATTTGCCGATGCCAATTATTGATTGGTTTTAATGGCGGGTGGGCATTGCCCACCGCATTATTATACCCCCACCCCAAACAGAGGAGACTGAAACCATGCGAAGCGCGATAAGACTAATAATTGTTTTGATGGCGGTAACGATGAGCCTCTTTGCTGGCGGTAGCGGGACGCTGGCGCGGGCGGAGAATATTGACCAGCTTCGCCACAAAGCGGCCCAAGGCAACGCCGAGGCACAAAACAATCTGGGTGAGATGTATATCTTCGGAAACGGTGGCGTGCCCCATGATGACGGCCAAGCGGTGGAATGGTTGCGCAAAGCCGCCGACCAGGGCTATGCCCGGGCGCAAAACAATCTGGGCGTGATGTATCGGAATGGTCGCGGCGTCGCCAAGAATTACGGCCAGGCACTGGCCTGGTTGCGCAAGGCCGCCAACCAGGGTAATAGCGCCGGGCAATGGAATCTGGGCTTGATGTATGCCAAAGGCTTCGGCGTGGCCCAGGACATGGACGAGGCAAAGAAATGGTGGCGTATGGCGGCGGCGCAGGGAGACGAAAATGCTCAATATAATTTGCGAAAGCTAGGGGAAAAATGGTGAAACGGTAGTCCGTAGGCTGGGTTGAGCCTGCGAAACCCAGCAATCAATTAACCCATTTCCGCCCGCCCTTAGTCTCCAGACGAAGAACGGCTGGCTGGAATTTGCCGACGCCAATTATTGATTGGTTTGATTGATTTGAATGGTGGGCGCGATATGCGCTCACCACTCAGTTTGTGAAATTCCTGCCCTGAAAACGCGGGCGCGAACAACAAGCACACATCCGGGGCGCGAAATCATCGGATTTTTTGATCACCTTGGCGAAAAAACCGCCAACCGGCGTTTTGCTGTTTATTCGGCGTTCAGTTTACAACGCGCAACCGAAGGCATCGAACGTCTGCTTCATCTGTGTGGAAGCTTGCTTGCAAATGTTTTCCAGGTCTTGGCGTTCGATTGAGTCGCGGGCGGCCAGCCAGCCGTTGCGCATCCCATCGACGCCGCTTTGCATCATGGCCTTCTCGTCCGCCGGCACTTTGTCGGTAACGCAAGCCTGGTATTTCGCCAAAAAATCATCACATGCCGGAATGCCTATGGCCTCTCCGGCGGCAAATACGCTTCCCGAAAGCAGTAAAAGGCTGGCGGCGGCAAATACGGTACGAAAAAGCATAAAAATCCCTCAGAATGGTTGAACTACCACAGGTCGACGCAAAACTGCTTCCGCGAGACCTGGCGACAAACAAGCGCTTCGATGAAGCGCCAACACATTGACAACTTCCTGAAAAACTCATTGGCAATTTTGCAGGAGTCCCTCAACCGTAGTGGATGCAAAATGGGCCAGCTTTTTCTCAAAATTCTTTCCGTCTTCATCAGTTGCCCGGATGCTTTTCAGAGACTTTTCCACTTGTTTGATCGAATTTGAAGCGGCCAAACGACAATTCGTCTCATAGGCATTATTCTTGGCGATTTTGTCGAAAACCGGATTCAAGCCCTCAAGAGAAGCCTCGTCCCCCGCCTGGAAATACTCGTCAAGTTTGTTGCGCAGCGTGACAATACGATCATGAATCGGAACGCTTTCGTCTTCGGCAATCTGTTGGTCAGAACCTGGCGCGGCATCACCTCCCCCAGCTTTTTGCCGGCTGGCAATCGGCTCGCTGGCTTGGCCTGAACCGGCATCGACGCACACTTTCCGGTCGACCGCCAAGTTCTTTTCATTGGCTTCATCTTGGGCCTTGACACTACTTTTCATCGCTTCCGGCATAACGCTCAGAGTATCTGAAGGTGTGGTCGCCGAGGCTACTGACTGCATTGAAATCAAGAAGGTTCGGCACGACCCGGACAATCCGCCGGTGTTGACGAGAGGCTGAAACTGGGCCACAAGAGACGGCAGTTCGGAGCTGTTGGCGGTCTTGACCTTGAGCATAATCGCATCGGCCTGTTGAATGGTCTCCGCATCGACAGGGTTTTGCGCCATGACCGATTCTGGCAGCAATGGGATCAGGACGAAGAGAGAAAAGAAGAAGATTTTTCGCATATTCTCGGACCAAGATTAAAATAGATTATAATGACGCTATCTCATTTGAACAGCCACGCCAAAAAATGACGCATTTGAGGCGGAATATAGAGTTTCCAACATCCCTTGTCAACCGGAACAACCACTGTGCTGAATGGGTTTTGATCCGAGAGCCTGACTTATGTTTTCCTCGATTGCTCCTTGTTGTACATAGGTCGCCAGTCTTCAGCAACCAGACAGTATGTGTCAATCAAGCGCAAGCAACATAAATGCTGTATACGTCATCCGGCGCCGCTTAGTCTCATTCTTCTTCCACAATGGAATCTTCTCGCCGTAATGCCTTGGTTCCGAGTGCAGCAGTTCAACATCAATGACGGCGCGGATGCGTGAAAAGACCTCGCGCGGATTCGGTGCGGAAGGTGGTATAGGCGGTGACTTCGCGGGCATTAAATCCTATTAAATTGATGCCATTGGCACGGCCAATGTAGATGGCTCTGGCGCTGTCAAATCCCTGGGAAATGACAT
>JAIRRG010000127.1 GCA_031256095.1 Desulfobulbaceae bacterium | reverse complement strand
GTATTCTCGAAGTGGGAAAACACTGCGATAGCGAGGATATCCGCCGCAGCTACCGCCGCTTGGCAATGAAGTTTCATCCCGACCTCAATCAGGGCAAGCCGGCGGCGGAAGACAATTTTAAGGAGATCAGCGAAGCCTATGGCGTTCTCGGCGACCCGGAAAAACGCCGCCAATACGACCTGAGTTTACAAAGCGGCAATGCCGCCGCTTTTCGGCAAGAAGAGATTCTCCAGGGCCTTTTCGTCAAACCCGAATTTTTCTATACCTTGCGCGCCGTCTTTCAACAATTCAAAAAGGCTGGGTTGCGCCACGACCAGAATTTCGTCAAAAAAAGTTTTTTCGGCGGCAAAGGCGTTGCCGTTACCGCCATTACTCTGTTCTTCGCCTCGCTCGGTGGCCTGCGCCTTTTGGGACCAGCCGGACGGGTCGGGTACAAACTGCTCAAAGCCGCGCCCTTTCTCGTCGCCGCCGGTGGCGCCATGAAAAAAATCCTGCAAAGCGGGAAAACGCCAGACAAGGCGGCAGCAATGCCGCCGAAAAAGGACATCACTTTCCAGGTTTTTCTCACCACCAAAGAATTCGCCACCGGAAAAACCATCCATGTCTATTCCCAATCACCGGAACACAAACGTCTGCGGGTCAATATCCCGCCCGGTTGCCAGCCCGGCCAGAAGTTGCGGCTGACCGGGCATGGCCGCACCGGACGAGGTGATCTTTTCCTGCTCCTGCTGAAAAAACCGCAGACCGGCAGCGCGCCAGCGACCTGACCCATGCTCCGTTTTCCCCTGGCGTCTCGGCACTGGCCTTAACCATTGGCGGGCACAAGGCGCGGTAAAAATATCCGGCTGGGCAAGTACCGTTTTTTTGCGCGACGGTTTTCAGTGAGACGCTTTTGAGCCATGCTCTCGAGCCACGCTTTCGAGTCTTGCTCTTGTTGGCCGCCGCCGTTTCGGGTATAGTTATTGGCTTTTTTAATTTTTCCCGGCTTTTTCCCGCTTCCTTTTGGCGACGGTTGATTTTTTCTCCATGATTGGCATTTTCGATTCGGGCGTTGGCGGCATGACCGTGGCCAGGGCGGTGGAACAGTTTCTTCCCGGCTATCCGATTCTCTATCTCGGCGACATCGCCCGCACACCCTATGGCACGAAAAGCGCCGCCACGATTATCGAATACTCGCGCAACAATGTCCGTTTCCTCCTTGAGCAAGGGGCGACACTCATTGTCATCGCCTGCAACACCGCCTCAAGTGTTGCTACCCAAGCCCTGCGCCAAGAGTTTTCCGTGCCCATTTTCGAGGTGATCAGCCCGGCGGTGGCGGAAGCGGCCAAGGCCAGTAAAAATGGGCGCATCGGCGTCATCGGCACCAGCGCCACCGTGCGCAGCGCCATGTATGAAAAATTGCTCCATGAAGCCCGTCCGGATTGTCAGGTGTTCCAAAAAGCCTGCCCGCTGCTGGTACCGCTGGCCGAGGAAGGCTGGCTGAACCGCCAGGAAAGCAAAATGATCATCCGCCGTTATCTGCATCCCCTGAAAAATCAGCAGATCGATACCCTGGTGTTGGGCTGCACCCACTATCCGCTGTTTGCGCCCCTGATTCAGGCGCGCATCGGCAAACGAGTGCGGCTGATCGATTCATCACTGGCCACCGCCGCTTTTTTGCAGACAATTTTCAACGAGCGGGCCGATTGGGCCAAGGGTCTGAAAACTGGCGGTAAAAACCGTTTTTTCGTCACCGACCGCACTGAATCGGTGCATAAAATCGCCGAAATGATCTTTCGCCGTCCCATGCAACTGGATCTGGTATGAACCTCCCGCGCCTGTTATTTCTACCCTTGCTCTTTGCCATTCTTTTGGCCCAGGTGGCCATGGCTCAAGGCGAATACCCACAGGATATTGCCCGCCGTCTGCAAAACCGTTACGACCATATGGAAAGCCTCAATTTCCATTTCAATCAGCAGGTTACGGGTCAGATGGCCGGCCGCGACAAGGCAGCCTCCGGCGAAGCCTGGTTTCTCAAGAGCACTGACGGCGGACGGATGCGCTGGAACTATGTCAATCCACAGCAGGTCCTCGTCAGCGACGGCCAGAAGTTTTCGATGTATTTTCAGGAATTGAAACAGATGATTGTCAGCAACGCCGATTCCCTTGACCAGGAACTGACTTACGCCTTTTTCAGCGGCCGTGGCAACCTCGAACGGGATTTCTACATCCTGCCCGCCAACGAGGAATATGGCCTTCAAGACAACCAAGGAAAAGGAGCGAAAATCATCAAACTGGTACCCAAAAAAGACCAGGCGCAGGTCGAAGATATCCATCTGTGGGTGAACGCCGATTCCTTGATTGAGCGTATCGTCCTGCGCGATCACCTCGATACCCGCACGACCCTGACCTTTTCCGCGGTCCGGCCCAACGCCTTGTCTGGCCTGACTTCGGCTGAGGTCAAACAACTGTTTTCTTTTAGCCCGCCTGCCGGCACCGAAATCATCAGGCAATAACCGTAAAAAAGAGTGACGCCATGGAAGAGCCCTTGAGTTTTGCCGAACTGCTCCAATCCGAAGAAGACAAGAAAATCCGCCGCATCAAACCCGGCCAGAAGGTCACTGCCACTGTGGTTGGCATCAGCGGGGAATCGGTGTTCGTCGATGTCGGCGCCAAAAGCGAAGGCGTGGTCGATGCCGCCGAGCTACGCGACGAAAACGGCGAGATAACCGTGAAACCCGGCGACAGCATTGCCGTCTACGCCCTGGCCGCCCGCGGCGGCGCCCAGCCGTTTACCACCCGCATCGGCGGTCGCGGTTCGGCCCACCTCGAAGAGGCTTTCGCCAACGGCATTCCGGTCGAAGGCACGGTCAAGGCGGAAATCAAGGGCGGTTTTGAAATTGCCGTCGGTTCGGTACGCGCCTTCTGCCCCTATTCACAGATCGGCCTGCGCCGCCTGGCTGACGCCAGCCAGTACATTGGCCAAACCCTTGCCTTCCGTATCAGTCGCTACGGCGAAAATGGCCGCAATATCGTGGTCTCGGCCCGCGCCTTACAAGAAGAGGAGCAGGCTGCCAAACGTGAGGCCCTGCGTCAGACTTTGAAGGAGGGCGATCTGGTCGAAGGTGAGGTCAGTTCAATCAGAGATTTTGGCGTTTTCGTCGATCTCGGCGGCGCCGACGGCCTGGTCCCGCTTAGTGAAATGTCGTGGCAACGTGGCGACACGCCGGCGCAACTTTTCCAGCTTGGCCAGAAGCTGCAGGTGGTAGTGAAAAAACTCGATTGGGACAGCGGCAAGATGTCCCTATCCTACAAAGACACTTTGGCCGACCCCTGGCAGGAAGCGGTGGAAAAATTCAATGTTGGCGACACCCTGACCGCCACGGTGGCCCGGCTGACGCCCTTTGGCGCCTTCGTCACTCTGATGCCAGGAATTGATGGCCTGGTGCATATCTCGAAACTCGGCGCCGGCAAGAAAATCCACCATCCCAGGGAAGCGCTGGAAGAGGGCCAGCAATTCGAAGTGACGATCGAGGAAATCAACGCCGAGGAACGGCGCATCAGCTTGGCGCCAAGCGATTACGTCAGCCCGGAAAAGAAGGAAGAGGAAGGGCGGGAGGAGTTCCGGCAATTCCAGAGTCAACAGCGAAAGGAACCGGCCAAGCAACTGGGCGGCTTCGGCGCTTTGCTCCAAGCCAAGCTAACTGAAAAGCAGGACAAAACAGGAAAATAAGGCGAGGCTTTGTTTACTTCCTGGCCAACTTCTACAGGCTCTGTTTCCTTACTGCCTTGTCGACAGGCGGCAAGGCACTCATTCTTTATAAAAGTGAAATGCCATGGCCGCCATTTTCAACCGCGGCCATGGTCAGTTCTGCGCGCTGACGTCAATTAAGCCGCCGTCCTAGCAAAATCCCGCTGGCGGCGGGCTTCGAAGAGAATCACCGCTGCCGCCACCGAACTGTTCAGCGATTCGACACCTTCAACCATCGGGATGGCCAGCAGCCAATCGCACTGGCGGCGCACCAAGGGGCGGATGCCCTCACCCTCGCCGCCAATGACCAGGCAGGTGGGCAAGCGTAAGTCGGCGTCGTAGAGGCAGCGCGACTCGGGGCCGGTGGCGGCACCGAAGTTCCATAAGCCGGCCTTTTTCAAAGCCTTCAAAGTCTGGGCAAGATTCGTCACCTGGCAGACAGGCAGTTTTTCCAAGGCGCCAACGGCCGACTTGGCAGCCAAGCCGCTGACCGGCGCCGAATGATCTTTCGGCAGGATGAGGGCCATGGCCCCGGCGGCCAAAGCCGAACGGGCGATGGCGCCCAGGTTTCGCGGATCGTTGAGATTATCGCCAGCCACCAGCAAGGGCGGTTGACCGGCGGCAATTTGTTCTGTCACCATCATCAACAAATTTTCAAAAGCTAAGAATTCCCTGGCGGCAATACGCGCCGCCACCCCTTGATGCCTGGCCTCCGCCGCCCCGGCACCGGTCAGACGGATGGCCGCGCACAGGCTCAGTCGCACACGGTGACGGGTCGCCATCTCGATGATTTCCCGCTGCTTCTTCCCCTTACGGTCCCGCACCAAAATGATTTCAGCGATCTTCTCTGGCTTGGTCTCGAGCGCCGCCATGACCGCATGCGTGCCCCAAATGACATCATCGGCAATGGCCAGGCGATGTTCGGGTGCCCGTTCGATTGACCGCTCGGAAAGATCGTTTTTCGGCCTGGGCCACCGGGATTCACCCATGTCAGGCTCCCCACAGGAGCGCTGGTGCCCCGGACAGCAAGCGGCGGTTTCTCGCCCGCTCAGCGTAAATGACCGCCGCCACCTGTTGCACCGCCTCATCGAGACGGTTGTTGACCACCAAATACTGATATGAGGACGCGGCCCGCATCTCCTCAGCGGCGTTATGCAGGCGCAAGGCGAGGACATCTTCGGAATCGGTCGCCCGTCCGCGTAGACGGCGCTCGATTTCGGCCAGGCTGGGGGGAATGAGGAAAATGGTCACAGGCGGCGGAGTCATCTTGCGTAGCGCCTGCTCCGCGCCCTGGATATCAATTTCTAAAATGACATCAATGCCCTCGGCAAGCAGCTTTTCCACAGCCAGACGGCTGGTGCCATATAAGTTGCCATGCACTTCCGCCCATTCAAGGAAATCATCAGCCTGAATCAAGGTTTGAAACTGGTTGCGCCCGGTGAAATGGTAGCTGGCGCCATCGACCTCGCCGGGCCGCGGCAAACGAGTCGTGTACGACACGGAAAGCATGAGTCCCGGCACCAACTTCAGCACCTCTTTCAGCACCGTCCCTTTGCCGGAACCGGATGGGGCCGAGACGACAAAAGCCAATCCCTTAGCCATCGCCGTCCTCCGTCTGCGCCTCTTTTAGCAAATCATGAACCGGTACTTGCTCCGATAGCGTGGCCAGGCGCTGGGTAATGGTTTCAGCCAGGGCAAAGGACAGCACGATATGGCCGGAATCCATGATGAGCAGCGAGCGTGTGCGCCTGCCCTCGGTCATATCAAGAAGCTTACCATCCGCCTTGGCCTTTTCTTTCAATTTTCTCGCTGGTGACGATCCGGTTTTAATCACGGCCACCACCCGGCCCGCCACCACGGTATTGCCAAATCCGACGTTGACCATCAGCATTGCCGCATCCTGTTCATTCGATATTTTGAATCTGTTCGCGGATCTTTTCCAACTCGCTTTTCAGCTCGACCGTTCGCTGGGCGATGGCGGCGTCGGCGATTTTTGAACCCAGGGTATTGACCTCCCTGAGCAATTCCTGCACGAGGAAATCGAGTTTGCGGCCAACGGCGGCATTTTCTTCAAGAAAGGCCGTGAACTGCCGCAAGTGACTGCGCAGACGAACGATTTCCTCGGTAACATCGGATTTATCAGCGAGAATGGCCACCTCTTGAGCCAAGCGCATCGGATCAATGTCGACACCGGCGAGAAGTTTATCAAGGCGCTGCCGCAACTGTTCCTGCCGCTGCTGCAACAGGATGGGAATCTCGGCGTCAATAGCAGCGATAACCCTGGCAAAATACCTGAGTCGCCCTTGCAGGTCAGCGGCCAGCGCCGCACCCTCCCGCTGGCGCATCGCCTCGCAACCAGCTATAGCCTGGTCAAGCATCTCCGCCAGTGCCGGCCACAATTCATCGACATCGACAATTGCCTGTTCGCGGCTCAGGACATCGGGGAAAGCGCATATCTGCGCCAGGGCCGGTTGTTCATCCAAGCCAAGATTTACAGCAAGTCGGCGCAAAGCGTCCCAATACTGCCGCGCCAATTCGCTATTGGCCCGCACCTGAAGGCCGGCGTTATCCTCGCCGCAACGGCAGATAGTCAGGTCAACCCGACCACGCTGGAAAAACCGCCCCAATTGCTTGCGCAGACGGTCTTCCAGTTCCTGGCAGCCGTGAGGCAGCTTGATCTTGGCATCGAAAAAGCGGTTGTTAATACAACGAATTTCCGCCCACCAGCGCGTCCCCGCATGCTCTATTTCGGCGCGGCCAAAGCCGGTCATGCTGCGTATCATTTCGCCTTTACCTCCGCCGATAAAAAAAGCGGCGCAAAAGCTTTCACTCTTGCGCCGCTCATCCCGATCAACTGCCGCCAGCAAGACCGGCGGCAATGAAACAACTGTTTGGTTATTTCAGGGTCGTATTCAACTGTTTGATGACGGTATCGGTCAGGTCAATGGTTGGGCTAAAATACTCGAAAGGACTCCGCATCTCCATGACCATCGTATAACCACCGTCTTTGCCAATTTGAGTGACAGCATTTTGCAAGGCCTTTATGAAAGGCTCCATTTCTTTGTCGCGCATTTGCTGTATCTCGAACCGGGCATCACTGGTCTTGCCTTGAAAGTCGCGCTGTCTTTTCTGAAAGTCGCGAATTTTATCGGCCTTAACCGCCTGGCTCCACGCCGAGCTTTTTTTCTCTATCTCCTGCTGCATGGCGACCAAGGAATCCTGCTCCGGCTTGAACTGGGCTTCCAATTGTTTAGCCCGCGTTTGAATACGTTGGTTGGCCGCCCGGCCATAAGTGCTCTCAGTGAAGACCTTTTGACTATTAAACACCCCAATCTTTACTTCCGCGGCCTGAGCATTGGCGCAAAAGGCAAAAACCAACAACAACGCGACCGTAATCCAACCTGTTCGTAGCGACATCATAGTTCTCCTGGGATTGACCGTATCCGTTCAATTACTCGGCGATGACAAAATCATCGCGACGGTTCTGCGCCCAAGACGCTTCGTCATTGCCATAGATAAGAATTCTCTCTTTACCATAGCTGACCGTGGTCATATTTGCTTCCGAGACGCCGCGTTTCAGCAGGTCTTTCTTGGCGGCCAAAGCGCGACGTTCACCCAGCGCCATATTGTACTCGCTGGTGCCGCGGGGATCGGTGTTGCCCTCGATGCGGATGCGGATATTCGGGTTCTCTTTCAGGTAATCGGCATTGCCGGCGATGCGGGAAACCTGGTCTTTGCGGATATTCGATTTATCAAAATCAAAATAGACCGGTTTCATCGGCGCCGTGGTACGTCCCTCAAGAACACCCCTAGCTTGGGACTCCAGCGACTCGGTTTGAGGGGCACCAGTCTGCATCCCGGTCTCAACCGACTTTTTGGAGCTACAACCCGCCAAAGCCAGCACTGATACACACAACAACGCAGGCACTACAACTCCCCATTTCTTTAGCATGACTCTTCTCCTCTTGAAAAAACAGCCCTAAGTACAACTCTTTGCGTTAGTTTGGCTTGTGGTTCCACAGAGAACCCCAACCCTGTAGGCTTTCTATTATACACGCATCATCTTCACTCTTACAAGACGTTTTTTCGCGTTGTCAACGATTTTTCACCGCCGCACCGCCAAGGGGTTTTCCAGTACAATGATAACTTTCCAGTGGCTATTCGCCGCTTCAGGTTTTACAATGATAGGAGAGCTTGATTGCGGGCTGAAGGGCCCGGCGTGGGCGGCCACACATTTGGGAGACGCCATGGCAAAACTGAGTATCAGCGCAAATCGGTCGACAGAAAAAACCATTCGCGCTATTGACAGGAAACGGGAGCAGGAGCGCAAAAAAATGTCTCAGCAGGCGAGAGACCACGCCAGCCTGCTGGCCACCAAACTGGTGCAGCGTCTCATCGATAAAGGCGTGATTGAAACGACATCACCGCAGACCATCCGCGAGCTTATTGGCGAGCATTTGAAGAAGCTTCCGACCATTGAAGACTTTGAGCTGCAATTGAAACTGGCGCCAGTGCGTACCCTGGTGCAAGATCCCAACATTGTCAGCCTCTATCTCACTCAGGTCGTCGTTGAAGACTTGGTCAGCCACCCCAATGTCACCGATGTTTACGGCGCCGACCTTGATGTCTATCTGGCCATTGATTCGGTTCTCAAGGTGCTGCGCCAGCAGTGAAGCGTCCTCCCCGCCCACCGCTGCTGGTGGTCGCCGATCAGCACGGCAACATCACCGAACACCCGGCTCTGACCATGGCCGGGATGAGCGCCGGCGTCTTCACCCGCCTCAAACCCGCCGATCTCATCCCGCTGCCGCCCGGCAGTGAACTGTTCGCCCTGCCGGGCCGCCTGCCCGTCGGTTTCAGGCCGGATGGCCAGGCGGTCATCGTCGAAGACCATCCCGACAACGGCGGCCCGGTGCAGGCGGTGGCCGCCTTCATGGCTCCGGCCCATACCCTGCTCTACAACGCCGCCTGGCATCGAAAAGATTCCAATCGCCCGGACCTACAGGTACCGACGTTGCCGCTTTTCGCTTTTGGCGCGGTTGGCTGGCTGCATGGCCGTTTCTGGGCCGCCGGTTTTCGTAGCGATCCAGATAGACGTCAAGATATGGCCCTGATCAACCCGAAAAAATTGATCAGCCAGACGCAAAAACGCCTGGCTCAGTCGCCGGACAACCGCCTGATTCAGCATTTGGGCAAGTGCTGCCTGACTTATGGCTGTCCAGCGGCACGCAATCTTTTCCTCGGACGTTTCGAGGCGCCCTTGCCCACCTCGCCCCAGTGCAATGCCCGCTGCATCGGTTGCATTTCTTTACAAGAATCCGGTTGTTGCCGCGCCACCCAGGATCGCATCGCCTTTGTGCCTAGCGCCGCGGAAATCGAAGAGATCGCCGTCCCGCATCTGCGCCTGGCCCAATCCGCCGTGATCAGCTTTGGCCAGGGCTGCGAGGGCGAGCCGTTGCTTCAGGCGCAAGTTATTGAGCGGAGCATCAAAAATATCCGCAAACAGACCAGCCGTGGCACCATCAATCTCAACTCCAACTCCAGCCGCCCAGAGGCGGTGGCCCGACTGGCCGCCGCCGGCCTCGACAGTTTGCGGGTCAGCCTCAATTCCGTGCGCGAACCGCTGTACAAGGCCTACTACCGGCCCAATGGCTATGGCTTTACCGAGGTCAAAGAATCCATCCTAATGATGAAAAAGGCCGGGCGTTTCGTCTCCCTCAACTATTTTTTGCAACCGGGACTGACCGACTCGTGCGACGAATACGAGGCCCTCTGCGATTTTCTTAAGGAACTGCAACCGGACATGATTCAGTTGCGCAACCTGAACATGGACCCCGACTGGTACTTTGCCAGTCTGCCGCAGGGCGCCAGCCGCGAGCCGATGGGGATCGCCGTCTGGCTGAACAAATTGCGCTGCAAATTTCCTGGTCTTGCCTTTGGTTACTTCAACCCTTGCCTCGATGTGGCATGTCAGGCATGATTACGGTGATAACCGCGAAAATTTATCGATTTTTTATTGCCAGCGCCGCCGGATTCTTATATAAGATTATATCTCTTTATATGAGAGCGTTTCTTATTCTCTTTCTCAAGATTTCTCACTCTTCCGGTAAAAATCGATGACTTTCCCGAAGATGCGTTTGACCACCCAACGTCAGATTATTCTTGAGGAACTGACCAAAGCCAGCAGCCACCCAACGGCCAGCGAGGTATACGATATGGTGCGCAAACGCCTGCCACGCATCGGTCTCGGCACCATTTACCGTAATCTGGAGCTGATGGCCGAAAGCGGCATGATCCAGAAACTGGAAACCGGCGGCACTCAAAAACGCTTCGACGCGACAATCGGGCCACATTACCACATCCGCTGCGCCGCTTGCGGTGACCTGCGGGATGTTCACATCACGCTGCCGCCACAACTCGACACCTTGGCCGCCGAAGCCACCGGCTACCACATCACCGGCCACAACATCGAATTTAGTGGGTACTGTCAGAACTGTCTGGAAAAACCGGCCAAGCATGACCACGGTCACTGAACAGGCGTCAGCTTTTCCGGTAAGGAGGGCCACAGATGCTGGCTCTCCGCCGCCTTCCCTGTTGCCTCTCTTCCACGTCCTGTTATAATCCCATGCCGTTGCCCCCACGGGGCGACGGCACCATCGCCCAAAACCTTTCGCATTTCACCAGATAAAGGAAGCCGTCATGAAAAAGGCCGTCGTGGGCGCTTTGGCGCTGATCGTCCTTGGCGCCGCCGCTTTCTCGCTGTGGAGATATTTCACTGCCCATTCCGCTGACGCATCCATTTTGCGGCTATCAGGGAACATCGAAGTCACCGAGGCGCATCTATCCTTCAAAATTGCCGGTCATATGGAAAAACGGCTGGCCGATGAAGGCGACAGCGCGCGATCCGGCCAGCTTCTGGCCAGACTAACCAGCGACGATGAAAGGCTGGCCGTGCAATCGGCGGAAGCCAATCTCGCTTTGGCCAAAGCGGCGCTGGCGGAACTGGAAGCGGGTAATCGCGTCCAGGAAATTGCCGTCGCCCAGGCGGCGCTGATGCAGGCGCAGGCGGCTGACCGAACCGCCCAGGCGCAGCGCGGACAGGCCGAAAGCGATTTGAGCCGTTACCAGGCGCTGGTGAAACAAGGTGGGGTCAGCCGCCAGCAGTTTGAAACCCAGTCGACGGTGGTGGCCACCGCCCGCCATCAGGCCGAGCAAACAAAAGCGGCGGTCAAATCCGCCGCCGAGAATTTCGACCTGTTGAAGGCCGGGGCGAGAGTGGAAACCATCGACCAGGCGCGCGCCAAACTGGCGGCGGCGCAGACGGCGCTGGCCCAGGCCAAGCAGCAACTGAGCTATACAGAACTGACGGCGCCATTTTCCGGTGTCGTCCTGACCAAGTCGGCTGAGGACGGCGAATTCCTGCAGCCGGGCTCGCCGGTACTGACCCTGGCCCAGCTTGACCGCCCGTGGCTGCGCGCCTATATCCCGGAATACCGCCTGGCGCAAGTCAAATTGGGCCAAACCGCGACGGTGACGGCCGATTCCCTGCCCGGCAAAAGTTACGCCGGGAAAATTAGCTTCATCGCCAGCGAGGCCGAATTTACCCCCAAATCAGTGCAGACTTTCGAGGAACGGGTCAAGCTGGTGTACCGGATCAAAATTGACCTCGACAATCCCCAGGGCGAACTGAAGGCTGGCATGCCAGCGGACGCGGTGATCCGGCTGCGGGAGCCGTAAGCGGCATGGACGGCAACGGGGCCGCCATCGCCGCCCAGGGACTAGGCCGCCGTTTCGGGGCGCTTGCCGCCGTCGATGGTCTCGATCTCACGGTTTCCCCAGGAGAAATCGTTGGCCTGATTGGCCCGGACGGCGCCGGTAAAACGACGGCTCTGAGGATGCTTTCGGGCATTTTGCCGGCCACGAGCGGCGAGGCCACCGTCGCCGGATATTCGGTGACGGCCAATCCAGCGGCGGTCAAGGAACATATCGCCTACATGGGGCAGCGATTCGCCCTCTATGAGGATTTGACTGTGGCCGAAAATATCCGCTTTTACGCCGACCTGTATGGCGTGCCAAAAGCGGGCCT
>JAIRRG010000076.1 GCA_031256095.1 Desulfobulbaceae bacterium | reverse complement strand
CCAGGTTGTTGGCGGTAAATGGGGCGCGGCTGGCCCTTAATGCCAGATCAGTGGACAAGCTCAATCGCCTGGCCGATGAATTGCCCGGATCAGCGGTTTTCCCCACCGATATGAGCAATGAAAATTCGGTCCGCCAAATGATAGCCGATGTCGATAAAAAACTTGGCAGGCTTGATGTCCTGGTCAACAACGCCGGCCGCGGTATGTACTGGCCGCTGGGAAAAATGGATGTCGCAGAATACCGCGCGTTATTGGCATTAAACCTCGTTGGCCCACTGGTCGCCATGCAGGCGGCCATCCCGATTATGCGTCGGCAAGGCGGCGGCGCCATCGTCAATATCAGTTCCGGCACGGCGCTGATGTATGCGCCGGGCCTCGGCGGCTATTCGGCAAGCAAGCGCGCCCTCAACGGCTTGACCCTAACCGCCCGTGGCGAATTGGCCGCCGACGGCATAAAGGTCAGCGTCGTCTATCCCTATGTCACCAAGACCGATTTTTACCGCGAGTGGATTACGGACGGGGCTAACCTGGCAACCACTGTCGATGATGTCACCGCTGGCCGCCCGCCCGCCGATAGCGCCGAATATGTCGCGGGGTTGATCATGGCGGCGATCACCAGCGGCGAAGGCGAGATATTTGCCCATGAATGGATGAAAAAGATGATGAAGTAAGCGGTCTTTCCCCAGTGGCGCCGCCGATTGTGATTTACTGTTTCTTCTTCTCTATCGCTGTTAGTATTGAATGCTTGAAATTTTCGCATCAGAATACAGGGGAATGGCGCGCGATGGAGAAAGACACCCTGCCCGCGCAGCAGTTGTTAGTCCACCTTGACATCGCGGCTGGCTTGACTATAGTGAAACCGGACGTTGTTAAGAATAATTCTTAGAACAATATGGAGGCAGCGAATGCAAAAATGGGAATGCCCGTGCGGCTACGTTTATGATCCGGCGGAAGGTGATCCAGATCATGGGATTAAAGCCGGAAACTCCTTCGAGGATTTGCCCGATGACTGGTGTTGTCCAGTCTGCGGCGCCAGCAAAGATGCTTTCTCAAAAGCCTGATAATCATGGGAGCGTCTTCATCACGGAAGGCGCTCTTTTTCACCGTTTTCCCGCCGCCAGCCGCCGGTAGAGTTCGTCGCTAAAGCCAACATAAAGGGTATCACCGACGAGAAGCGTTGGCGCCCGCAGCGTGCCGGAGCGGCCCGTGACCAGCGGCAGGATGTCCTCGCGTTGGGTCGTGTCCGCCGACAACTCAATGATCTTTTTGCCGCTGGCCACCAGCACGGTGGCCGCCCGCGCCAACACCTCCGATATCGCCTCGCCTGCAATTGGCATTTTTCGGGCATTAACCTCTGCCGCCACCACCATTTTCTTATCGCTGAAGACCGCCCCGGCCTTGCGGCAGGAGCTTCAGCCTGGCCGCAAATAAGCCCAGTCGATACGTATCCCCTTGGTCATGGTATTTCCTCCGTTGAATACTCACAAACAATTACCGCTCATCCTCTTTACCTTTGAAAGCGGCTATAAAATCGGCGGTCGTTATCGGCAATGGCTAAGCTTCTGTCATGACACCGCCCGGCATTTTTCATCAAAGCCTAGTCGGCTAAAAGCCGATTATATCACATATATCGTGTAGATACGTATCTGACCGGTTTCCTATGCCCCTGGCCCCTTAACCTAGCTCGCCCGACCTCGCCAGCGGCGGCGGCCCCGCGGCTGGGAGAAAACGAGGAAATCGCTTTGGCGGGCAACCCGCGTCCCCCATGGCCAGTGCCATTCGGCGCCGTTTACAGCGGTGGCACATTGCTTGAGCAGGTTTTCAATCAGCGTCGATGACGGCTCGATGGCCAGACGGTGGGCGATGCGGTTCAATAGGCGGCGGCGCAGGGCCAGCGGCAAGCCGAGAAAGGGCGCGATAGCCAGTTTGATGACCAGCCCGGTGTCCAGCATTTCCTGCCGCGCCATGCTGGTAAGGGCGTCATCGGTCAGCTTTTCCAGCAGCGCTTCCTCGTCTTCGAGGATGGTCATCATACGGAGACAGGTGGTGTTTATCGCCGAGTTGAAACGCTGCCGCAACAGCGGCAGCAATTCCAGGCGCACGCGGTTGCGGAGAAAGCGCCGGTCGTCATTGGACGAATCATGGCAGGGCCTTATGCCGCGCTCGGCCAGATAGGCGGCGAGCGTCTCTTTCGGCCAGGCGAGTAGCGGTCGCAAGATGCGCCCCTGCCGCCATTTCATGGCCGTGAGGCCGGACAAAGCACAGCCGCGGATCAGGCGGATGAAAAGGGTCTCCACCTGGTCGTCGGCGGTATGGCCGGTGACAATCCACTCCGCCCCAACCTGCTGGCGCAGCCGTTCCAGTTGCCGGTAACGCAAACGGCGGGCGGCATCCTCAAGCGACAAACCCTTGACGCCGGCATAAGCACCAGCGTCGGCATCGGCGGCAACGAAAGGGACATCCAGCCCGGCCGTAAAAGCGGCAAGCCATTCTTTTTCACGCCCCGCCTCCGCCGGACGCAGGCCATGGTCGATATAAGCGGCAGTCAGGGTCAGGGACAAAGTGGAATATCGCAGCAAATGCAACAGGGCGGTGGAATCACCGCCAGCCGAGGCGGCGACCAGGAAATGAGCGCCAGCCGGGAAATTTTCGCTCAGTATTTCATCGATGGCTTGGCTGAGCTCGTTTTTTTTCATGATTGGTCTATAGAAAAACCTGACCGTGCCGTCCCCGGCCGGCCAGCCTCAGGGGCGCTGGCGCAGGGCGGCAAGCAGCCGCTCATGGATGCCATCAAAACCACCGTTCGACAGAATCGCCACCACGTCGTTTTCCCGCAGCTCCGGCAAGAGCGTAGCGATAATCGCCCCGGCATCGGCAAAGACGCGGGCGTTTTTGCCACGCTGACGCAAGTCGTCATTCAGTTGGGCCGAAGAAAACATCAACTCCGGCGCGACATCTGGCAAAGGAAGCGGTTCACGCAACAGCACCATATCGGCATCGTCAAAAGCCAGCGCGTAGTCGTCTTGAAAGACCGCCCGCCGTGATGAATTGGTGCGCGGCTCAAAGACGGCGACGAGCCGCTGCCCGGCATAGGCCGCCTTCAGCGCCGCCAGCGTCTCTTTGACCGCCGTCGGGTGATGGGCAAAGTCGTCAATCAACGTCACGCCTTTCTCGACGCCGCGCACCTCCTGGCGCCGTTTGACACCGCCGAAAGCGGCGAGGCCAGCGGCAATCGCAGCCGCGTCAAGTCCGAGATGACTGAGGAGGGCCACCACAGCCAGGGCGTTCAGACAGTTATGACGTCCGGGCAGGGGCAGCGTGAATTGACCAAAAAACTCGCCCTGGCGGATGACCGTGAAATGGCTAAGGCCGCCTTCGTGCCGGACATCGGCCAACCGCCAGTGCCGCTCGGGCCGCAGGCCATAGCCCTCAACGCGGCAACGCGCCCGCGCCACCGCCGCCGCCACCTTCGGGTCATCAAGAAAGGCAACGAGCAGGCCATCTTCGGGCGGCAGCGCGGCAAAACGGGCAAAGGCTGCCTCGACCGCCGCCAAATCCTGGAAAATATCGGCGTGGTCGAATTCCAGCGAGGTCAGAATGGCCGCCTGCGGCTGATAGTGGAGAAATTTCGATCCCTTGTCGAAAAAGGCGGTGTCGTATTCGTCGCCCTCGAGCACCACATGTTTCCCGGCGCCGAGACGAAAATTACCGTTAAATTCGCGGACGATGCCGCCAATCATAAATGATGGATCATAGCCGGCGTGAACGAGGGCCGAGGCCAGCAAGGCCGAAGTGGTGGTCTTGCCGTGGGTGCCGGCGACGACCAAAGACATCTTGCCGGTGATGAAAAACTCGGAGAGCGCCTGGGGAAAAGAAAGATAGGGGATGCCAAGCCGGGCCAGTTCCTGGGCCTCCGGGTTGGTTTTGCGGATGACGTTGCCGACAATCGCCAGGTCCGGCTTGGGATGCAGGTTTTCGGCGGCGTAAGGGCTTTTGATGGTAATGCCGGCCTGGGTCAGGAAATCGGACATCGGCGGGTAGACCTGCTGGTCGCTGCCCGTGACCATGCAGCCGCTTTTTTGCAGCATCCCGGCCAAGGCCGCCATGCCGGTGCCGCAGATGCCCAGCAAATGAATATGGTGGATCGCCGCTGGGGAGTGGTTCAAGCTCGGATCGAGTTCGTTCATGGTTATTCTGCCCTCTGTTCTTTGCCCTTTGTTGCCGCTTGGCGAAGGTAAGGCGGAACGCCGCTTTTCGCCACTTTTTCTTGCGCCGGGCTGGATACTAACGAGCCTTGCCGCTTGGCCTGGAACTGATCAATTACTTGAGTTTTTTTGTCATAGCGGGAACTGGCACCGCCCTGCTCGCCCGCTCTCCTGCCTCTAAAAAGAGCCTTTGCCACGACGCGAAAAGCCACGGGCAAGTGGCGATGACGGCCTCCTATCGTCGGCACCACGGCCCGGAAATGTTATCCCCAATACCAATTTGAAAATCCATGTTTTTCCCGTATGTTATCCTGCTTTCCCCAACAAAGCGCATTGACACACCCGGCCAAGGGGAATATATTAAGTGTTTTGCAAATTTTCGATGTGGGGCCCGCCCCGCCTTTTCGTGGACGCCACAATCAGGAGAGCACCTATGTCCACCGTCGTTGTCGTTGGTTCCCAGTGGGGGGATGAAGGCAAGGGCAAGATCGTTGATCTGTTGACCTGCCACGCCGACTGTGTCGTCCGCTTCCAAGGCGGCAACAACGCCGGACATACCCTGGTCGTCGATGGCCGCACCTTCATTTTTCATATCATCCCGTCCGGCATTCTTTATCAGGACAAGGCCTGCATGATCGGCAATGGCGTCATTATCGACCCGGCGGTACTCCTGGAAGAGATGAACAAGCTGGCCGCCCAGGGTCTGACGGTGCGCCCAGAGCGGCTGTTGATCAGCGAAAACGCCCACCTGATCATGCCCTACCACGCGCAACTGGATAAGGCCAAGGAGGCGGCGCTGTCGTCCAGCGACAAAATCGGCACCACTGGGCGCGGCATCGGTCCCTGTTATATGGATAAAGTTGGCCGCAGTGGCATCAAGGCCGGCGATCTGCTCGATTTTGCGCTGTTCAAAGACAGGTTACGGGCCAACCTCGACGAGAAGAATTTCCTCTTGACGCAAAAATACCGGCTCCCGGCCCTTGATGATGGCGAAATCATCGAAAGCTTTGCCGGCTATGCCGAGCGGCTCGCGCCTTTCATCGGCAATGTGTCGCTGGCGCTTGACGACGCCAGGCGGCAGGGCAAAAACATTCTGTTTGAGGGGGCGCAGGGCACCCAACTCGACATTGATCACGGCACCTATCCCTATGTCACCTCGTCGAACACCATCGCTGGCAACGCCTGCAACGGCGCCGGCATCGGCCCGACCTATATCGACGCCGTGGTCGGCATCGTCAAAGCTTACACGACGCGGGTTGGCGCCGGCCCCTTTCCGACCGAACTCACCGACATCGTCGGCGACACCTTGCAGGCCAAGGGCCATGAATTCGGGGCGACCACGGGCCGCCGCCGCCGTTGTGGCTGGCTCGACGGCGTGGTGCTGCGCGACGCCGTACGCTTGAACGGCCTGACCGGCCTGGCCTTGACCAAGCTCGACGTCCTGAGCGGTCAACCGGTGTTGCGGATGGCCACCGCCTATCGCCTTGGCGACAAGACGCTTGCGGCCATGCCCTGCAACATCCGTCAGGCCGAAGCGGTGCAACCCAATTACGAATCCATGCCGGGCTGGCCGGACGATCTGACCGGCATCGGCGATCTGTCGACCTTGCCCGCCGCCGCCAGGAACTACATCGGCAAAATCGAGGACTTTACGGGAGTGCCGGTGCAGATCGTCTCGGTGGGGCCGGACCGGGCGCAGACTCTTTTGCTGCGCAATCCCTTCGGCGGCTGAGCCGCCGTTTTTTAGAATATTGTTGGGGAAGATATATGGCTAGAATCACTGTGGAAGATTGTCTTAAAGTTATTGGCGACAGCAACCGTTTCAACCTCATTCATCTGGCGGTACAGCGCATCAAACAACACCGGCAGGGTGAACCGTACCTGATTGAGGGCAAAAATAAAGAAGTGGTGATGACGCTGCGCGAAATCGCCAGCGGCAAAGTGACCATGGAAAATATTGATTCGATCGCCGCGGTCAGTGACGAGACGGCGCTGCCCGAGGAACCGGTGGCGGTCAACGACAATCCGGCCTGAATGCGCTGCCAAGAGTTTTCGCATGAGCATGAACGTCGATTACTACGAAATTCTGTCGGTCAGCCGCACGGCCAGTGGCGCCGAAATCAAAAAAGCTTACCGCCGCCTGGCGATGCAGTTCCATCCCGACCGCAATCCCGGCGACAAGGAAGCGGAAGGTAAATTCAAAGAATGCACCGAGGCTTACGAGGTGCTTTCTGACGATCAGAAACGCCAGATCTATGACGCCTACGGCCACGAAGGCCTAAAAAGTCACGGCTTCCGCCACACCAGCGCCGAGGATGTTTTTTCCAGCTTCGGCGACATGTTTGGCGAACTCTTCGGCCTGGGCGGGCGGCGCGGCAGACAACAAGGCCCGGCGCCCGGCAACGACCTGCGCCTTGATCTTCACATTTCCTTTCTCGACGCCGTGCATGGCCTCGTCCGCGAAGAGGAAATCCAGCGCCGGGATACATGCCTCACCTGCGAAGGAAGTGGGTGCCGCCCCGGTTACAGCAAAAAGACCTGCCCGGCCTGCCAGGGCCGAGGCCAGGTCATTCGCGCCCAAGGATTCTTCCAAGTCAGCACTCCCTGCCCGCAGTGCCACGGTGAAGGGAGAATCATCACCGATCCATGTCAGGATTGCGGTGGCGCTGGTTTGATCAAAAAAACCATCAAACTGCCGATTCATATTCCCGCTGGTGTCGATAATGGCGCCCGGATGCGGGTGCCAGGCAAGGGCGAAGGCAGTCGCCAAGGCGGGCCGCCCGGTGATTTGTATGTTATCTTCCATGTCGAAGAACATCAATTTTTCAAACGCGACGGTGACACCATCTACGCCAGTGTCCCGGTTTCCATGATTAAGGCGGCCCTTGGCTGCGTCCTCGAGGTGCCGACGGTGCATGGCGCCATCAAATTGACCCTGCCCGAAGGCAGCCAATCCGGCCAACTGTTCAGACTGCGCGGCCATGGTGTGCCCCGCCCAAACGGACGCGGTACCGGCGATATGGTGGTCGAGTTGCGGGTGCAGACACCGGTCGGCCTGTCCGAGGAGCAGAAAAAACTGCTCCATGATTTCGATGCCTCTTGTCAGCGCCAGGACGAAGCCAAGGAGGAAGAAGGCTTTTTCTCGCGCATTTTTAATGAAGTGCTGGGCCGCAACAAGGGCGGCAAAGAGAGTGGCGGCAAAAACACCAAAGCCAAGTCAAAATCCGAATCCGGGAAGTGAGCATGGCCAACACGCCGCGGTTGAACCATTTTGACGACTCCGGCCAGGCCATTATGGTCGATGTCGGCGGCAAGGACCAAACGGTTCGCGTCGCCCGCGCCGCTGGCCGGGTACGGCTGGGAGCCGCGGCTTTCGCCAAAGTGCGCGAAGGTTCAATAGCCAAGGGCGACGTGCTGGGTGTGGCCCGCATCGCCGGCATCATGGCCGCGAAAAAAGTCGATCAGCTGATTCCGCTCGCCCATCCCTTGGCCATCAACCGTGCCGATATCGGCTTTACCCTGTGCGAGGCGGAGCAAACAGTCGAGATTGTCGCCACCGTTGGCGTCACCGGTCAGACCGGTGTCGAAATGGAAGCGCTGACGGCGGTGACGGTGGCGGCCCTGACGGTTTACGACATGTGCAAGGCGGTGGACAAGGCGATTGTCATCGACGGCATTCGCCTGCTGGAAAAAAGCGGTGGCAAAAGCGGCCACTACCGGCGGCACGACGACCAACCGGTGGCGGAAAGATCATAGAGGAGTCCGTGATGGAAAAAGCGATATTGGAACAATTCCGTGTTCAGCTTCTGGCCAAACAGGCCGAGATCGAGCAGGCGATGGAGAAGACGCTCGAAGGGATGACCGACCAGAGCGCCAATATTCCTGACCCCAACGACCGCGCCACCATCGAATCGGATCGTGGCTTCGAACTGCGCATCCGCGACCGGGAAAAAAAACTGCTGAAAAAAATCAAGGAAGCCCTTATCCGCATCGACGACGGAGGCTATGGCATCTGCGTCAACTGCGGCGAGGATATCGGCGTCAAACGCCTGGAGGCCAGGCCAGTAACAAATCTCTGTATTGATTGTAAAACTTCACAGGAAAACAAAGAAAAATCCATGGGGCAATAAAGATAAAGAGGCCGCCTATGCCTGAGCTGCGCAGGGATCCTGTCCTTGGCCGCTGGATCATCATCGCCACCGAGCGACGACAGCGTCCCACCGATTTCCTCGTCGAACAGCCCCCCGTGAAAGAGGGCGGCTTCTGCCCGCTCTGCGCCGGCCATGAGCAGACTACACCGCCGGAGGTCTGGGCCTGCCGCCCGGGCGGCGACCAAACCCCGAATAGTTCCGGCTGGCAGGTACGGGTTGTCCCCAACAAGTATCCGGCCCTACGTATCGAAGGCGGCCTGGACAAGGCCGGTGATGGCGTCTACGATCGTATGAACGGCGTTGGCGCCCACGAAGTGATCATCGAAAGCCCGAATCATGGCGAGCAATTGGCTTATCTGCCGCCAGACAAG
>JAIRRG010000062.1 GCA_031256095.1 Desulfobulbaceae bacterium | reverse complement strand
CAGGTTTTCCACAGGTTTAAGCCCCGAGTAAACTATGGCGGTAAAACCACCATGATATCCTGTTCCCATCAAGATCAGGCCGGTAATGACAATCAACAGGACCATGACCAATAAACCAGCATAGGCAACAGACTGCATGGGGCCATAGATATACTTGTGGTGAGCCGGTTCCCTGGAAACCAGGGCATAGAATTTCAATTGTTTGAAGGTATTTGGCCAATCAGTAAAGGCGAAGAAATCTTTCCAATCGGCATGGAACCTTGAAAAGAAGGCCAAATAAACGCGCCAAATGAAAATAAACGTCAGAATGATACCAAAAAGAATGTGGACGAATCTGACGTTGCCGACAAAAAATTTACTGGCCGTCTCGCCGTGCAAGATACTGAAAGGGTTGGCGATATACAATCCTGTAACGATCAAAACCACAATCGATAGCACCATACTCCAGTGGTTCAATCGCATGGCGGCGGACCATTCTTTGACAACATTTCGTGTGTCACCCATAAACGATTTCCCCCTTTTATCAGGCAATCCTGAACTCTCTAATCCGGTCAGACTTCGGATCAATAATATGGACGGCGCAAGCCATGCAAGGATCGAAGGAATGAATAGTCCGCAAAATCTCCAGCGGCTGATCGACATTAGCCAGACGCGTGCCAATCAGGGACTCTTCATAAGGGCCTCGTTTCCCGTTTTTATCGCGCGGCGAACAGTTCCACGTCGAAGGAACAACGGCCTGGTAGTTGGCGATGGTATGGTTCTCAATGCGAATCCAATGTCCCAAGGCCCCGCGAGGCGGTTCAGTCATCCCTCGCCCTTGTCCTTTTTCAGGTACCGAGCAACGAGTCCAGAAACGGGTATCTCCCGCCTTAATGTTGCCAATAAGCTCGTTCAGCCAACCGCCGATATGATCACCGATATACTTGGTTTCCAAGGCGCGGGCGGCTGTCCTGCCAAGCGTGGAGAATAGAGCCGTAACCGGGGCGTCAAGGGCTTTCAGCGTGCCATTAACAAGATTCTGAATCTCTTGATTTCCCGCCACATAGGCAATCAACACCCGGGCCAGAGGCCCGACTTCGTAGGGCTCGCCATCATAGCGTGGGGCCTTGCACCAGGAATACTTATCCTGGCCCTGAAGATTCCCATCTTTGTTATACCCAGTATAGTCTGGCTCCGTTGTCCCTTGAGAGGGATGCTCCGGCGCTGATCCTTTATACCAGGAGTGAGTGACTTCTTCCGTGATCTTCTTTTCATCAATCGGCAGTACCTTGAGCTCACGATTTTTGATAGTGCCACGCGGGAAGAGGAATTTGCCACTGTCATCCAGCGGGAATCCGCCATAGCAGAGATAATTCTTCACTCCGCCGCCAATGCCGGCGGCCCCCTCACCTTTATAGTAGGTGCCGGCTAACAGGACATCGGGAATATAGGCCGTCTCAACGAAATTGCGGAGTTCCTTCAGACGGAAGCTGTATTCACCCAAGCGCGACGCATCAAGAGCATCCATGGCCGACGTGATACCACCAACAACCAAGGTTTGCGGATGAGGGTTCTTGCCGCCAAAGATGGCCATCATCTGGGCGCCCAGTTTCGAAACCTGAAGAGCATCCAAGTAATGGGAAGCAATAATCAAATTGGCCTCAGGCGGCAGCTTGTACGACTCATTGCCCCAATAGGCGTTGGCGAAAGGCCCCAAACGGCCAGACTGAACAAATTTGGTCAGACGATCCTGAACCGCCTTATAGTGCGTTTCTGAGCAATTGTAAGGAGTAGGGCAGAACGCCATCGCCATCTCGACCGCTTTCTTGGGATTGGCGGACAGAGCGCTCACGATATCGACCCAATCAAGGCCATGGAGGTGGTAAAAGTGCATAACATGGTCTGTCAGGTATTGGGCGCCTTGGATCAGGTTGCGCACGATCCTGGCATTGGGCGGAGGTTTTATGCCAAAGGCGTCCTCACAAGCCATAATACTGGCTTCGTAATGGGCATAGGTGCATACCCCGCAAAACCTTTGTGTAATCAATCCAGCATCGCGGGGATCCCTGCCCTTCAAAATCGTTTCTATGCCTCGCCACAAGGTGATACTGCTCCAGGCGTCTTTTATCACCTGGTCGCTATCGACTTCCACTTCTATTCTTAAATGACCCTCAATTCTGGTAATGGGATCGACGATTATTCTTTTGGCCATACTGTGCCTCCTGTATTGAGCTTAGCCGCAAGGGCAATTTTATTATTTATCGTCCTTATTTTTATGCACCAGTGCCGTCCCTACCGCATGAACGGCAATACCGGCTACCGCGATACCGGCCAGAGCCGTTCCGATAGTATCGACGGTTTTTTCACCACCGCCGATGGTATCTTTACTAATCGGCTGTTCCAGCGGTTTCATCGTATCCCAGAAAGCCGGCTCGGTGCATCCAATGCAGCCATGCCCAGCCATTACCGGCCAGGACATACCATCATTGAAGCGTACATGCCCGCAATTGCCGAACGTATACGGCCCCTTGCAACCCATCTTATACAGACACCATCCCTTCTTGGCGCCAGCATCATCCCATTCCTCGACGAATTCGGCGGCATCGTAATGTGGCCTGCGCTCACAGCAATCATGAATTCTCTTGCCATAGGCCCAGATTGGACGTCCTAAAGCATCAAGCGCGGGGAGACCGCCGAACAACAGATAGTGGAGAACGGTGCCGACAAAATTCGTCGGGTTTGGCGGACAGCCGGTAATATTAACCGTCGAAATTCCCAAGGCTTTGCCAATACCGACGCAATCGGTTGGGTTGGGAGCGGCGGCGGGAATGTTACCGAAGGAGGAACAACTGCCGATGCAGATGGTGGCGGCAGCTTTCGAGGTAACATGCTTGGCCAACTCGAGACCTGTCTTGCCATGAGGACCAAGGGTCAGGAATTTCCCATCCATGGCTTTAGGAACGGCGCCTTCAATCACACAGATGAACTTCCCGGGGAAATCGGCAAGGGCCTTTTCCAAATTCGCTTCCGCCTGATGGCCAGCGGCAACCATCAGTGTTTCGTGGTATTCAAGGGAAATGGTATCGAGGAGAATATCATCGATATTGGGATAGGATGTTCGCAGCAAGGCCTCGCTACAACCTGTACATTCGGCAAAGTGCAGCCAAACGACCGGGAGGCGATTGAATTGTTCGGCCGCCTTGGCCACCATTGGCTCGAACATCGGCGGCAGCATAAGAGCGGCGGTCATCACCGATGACCATTTTAAAAAGCTTCTCCTGCTTACCCCTCGTTCTTCCAGCACGGTGCTAAAATCTTCCACCGCTGCCGGTAAAGCGCGATCCATGTCGTCAAGGCGAACCTGGCATCGCTCCATCAGCGATCGATAATGTTTTTCAATGTGCTGTCCATTCCCTTTTTTCAGTCTGCCCATACAGTCCTCCTCCCAAGAAATAGCTTTACTCCCCTGTTTGCCGTCTGCCGACAGAACATGATGTTCCGCCTGCCTCCGTTGCTGAAAGAAAAGTGATTTTCGGCTTGGGCGGCATCGAGAAATCGATGATGAAGACCGGCCTCGCGCCCATCCATGACGGATACACAACAACGCCTCTTTTCACCTTTCGATTCTTATCGCCTGACGGCCACCCACGATCCAAAATCAATTCTACAAGACAACTGCTCTGCCCAACACTTTTACCAGCAGACTGTTCAAAAAAAAAGAGTTTTTGATGTCAGTATGCTTTTGCGGTCATCTTTTTATTCTTTGTCCTGACATTTATAACGGTTTCTAGCGCCGCTGTCCACTGCTTGAGCCGCTACACCGACAAGCATGGCCGCTTGACGCCGCCGCTCTGGCCACCTCGACTTCTCCGTTCATCGTGTCAGCGAGCTCAACAAAATATCCGTAAGCCTCACGCTCATGTCACGGTAACTGTCAGTTTGTCAAAAGCTTGCCAAAGGAGCTTTCTTATAAAATATGAATGCGGGAAAAAATCAAGAGAAATTAAAGCTCTCGGCCTTAAACAGCGGGAGGCGTTTATCTACCACAACAAGAGGAAAATCAGAGGGACAGGTAGCCAGAACATGGTCTTATTTCCGCAGCAGCAGGCAGGTGTTGACGCCGCCGAAGGCAAAATTCTGAATCGCCGCCACGCGAACTTTTTTTGCCATGATTTCCCGGACGTAGGGCAGGCAAGCGCAACGAGGATCGATTTCTTGCAGATTCAGGGTCGGGACGACGAAACCTTTCTCCATCATAGAGAGAGTCATGATGGTTTCGATAACGCCGCAAGCCCCCATGCAATGACCGGTATAGCTTTTCAGGGCCGTCACCAGAGGTTTGTTGCCATATACCGCCTGAATCGCCTGCGATTCGAGGATGTCGCCCATTTTGGTGGCGGTGGCGTGGGCGCTGATCAAATCCACTTCTTCCGGGGGTAGTTTGGCGTCGGCCAGGGCCAACTGTAACGTAGCAGTGATGCCGTCCTGGTTAGGTAAAATCAGATCGCCACCATTGTTGTTACAGGCAAAACCGATGACTTCGCCCAAAATCGGCGCGCCGCGGCGTTTGGCCATTTCGTATTCTTCCAGCAGCACCGCGCCGCCGCCCTCCCCGACCACCAGCCCGTCACGGTTGCGGTCGAAGGGACGCGGCGTCCGTTCCGGAGTATCGTTATAGGCCGCCGAGCAGGCGAGCAGATTATCAAAGACCGCCACCGTCGTTGTGTCGTACTCGTCGGCTCCGCCGCAAAGCATGGCGTCCTGCATCCCGTATTTGACGGCTTCATAACCAAAACCGATGGCCTGGGCGCTGGTGGTGCAGGCGGTCGATGAAGCGACCACCCGGCCCGTGATGCCAAACATTCTCGTGATGTTCACAGCGGTGGTGTGCACCATCGAACGCAGATAATCAATGGCGCCGATGGCTTTGAAACCTTCGTCAAGATTCTGACAAAAGGTCTTGTAGATGTCGCGTTGCACAGTTGGACTGCCGTGGGTCGAACCGAAGGCGACGCCGAGACGCCCGGAGGTAATAAATTCCTCAGTCAGACCGGAGGCGGCGAGCGTGTCCTTGGCCACCTGACAGGCGTAATAGGACACCGGCCCCATGGTTTTTTTATCGGAACGCGTGAAACGGTAGTCGATTGGATAATCAACCGTGCCGAACACCTGACAGGCGATGCGCGGGGTGAGCAAACCGTCGTCGCGTAATGGTTTGATACCGGATTTGCCGGTCAACAAACTCTGGCAAATCGCCTCCTGGCCGTAGCCAATCGGGGTGATCGCCTGGGCGGCGGTGATGACGACACGGCGGGTCATACCGCTCTTCCTTCCTGAATTTTTTCCACATAATCGAGGATGTCATTGATCGTGCGGATATCCATGGCCGCCTCTTTTTCGGCGCGGGTAAAGGGGAAACCCAGCATATTTTCCAGTTTTGCCAACAGCTCGATGGCGTCGATGCTGTCAAAGCCATAGACATCGCGCAGATTGTCGTCAAGCTTGGGATCCTTGAATTCAAAATCCTCAGCCAGGATGGTCAGGATATT
>JAIRRG010000056.1 GCA_031256095.1 Desulfobulbaceae bacterium | reverse complement strand
ACTGGCCCAGCTTTGGCCAGTGGCGATTCCGTCCATGACGGTTCCATCAAGGGGCTTTTGATAGCAATGCCATGAGCGGCGGTAAAAACCGTCAGCAGCGGTTTATGGGGATGGAGTGGGCCTCGGCCAATACCGGCCAAGCGGGCCGCCAGCGAAACCAATTCTCCTGTTCCCCGCCCGTCCGCTGGCAAGGCGGCTAAACGTTCTCGCCATGTTTCCTCGTTGGCGCTGTCTAGCGGAAAAATTTGCCGCAGTGTCTCTTCAAGCCGTCTCATGAAAATCCTTTTTGATGGTGAGCGGAATGCCGCAGCAGACAAAAACCACCTCGTCCGCCGCTGCCGCCAGCCGGCGATTGGCGCGGCCAATCAGATCGCGGTAATGGCGGGCCAGAGCGTTTTCCGGGACGATGCCCATGCCGACCTCGTTCGTGACCAGAAGCACGGCGCCATCGTGCTGACGGCAAGCGGCAATCAGCCGGTCACAGCGCCCGTTCATCTCGGCATCGGCAAAGGGCTGGCCCCGCTTTTCCGCCTGATAGAGCAGATTATTTATCCATAATGTCAGGCAGTCGATGACAATGACGCCAGGCCCGGCGCGGCCAATCGCCCTCGGCAGATCGGTCTGCTCCTCGATCAATCGCCAACCGCGGCCATCCCGCTCCTCCTGGTGGCGAGCGATGCGTTCAGCCATTTCCGGGTCGGTGACCGGCGAGGTGGCGATAAAGGTGCGGACATCGGCCAAGGCTTCAGCGCGCTTCAGAGCGTAGCCGCTTTTGCCGGAACGCGCCCCACCGGTGATGAGAATTATCAGAGAAGCCATATCATCCCAAATTGAAGCCGGTGAGGACGCCGCCATCCTCATGGATTGATAGAGTTGTAATCTTGCCAGGTTTTACCGCAAAGAGCAGATAGTGGCGCGACGGGATGCCGAGCCAGCCGCAGAGCAGTTGCCGGATGACGCCGCTGTGCGTGACCATGAGGATTTTTTGATCGCCGCGGGCTTTAGTCAGGGCAGCGACTTGTGCCCGTACCGCCGCCACGCGGGCCAGGAACGAGGTGATGGATTCGCCGCCGGGAAAGGCGAAGTCCTGGTCCCAAGCGGCAAGCCTGGCCACATCTTCTCGATATTCTTCGCTTATTTCCGAAAACTTTTTCATTTCCCAATGCCCGAAATCCACCTCACGCAGGTCATCGATGATTTCCGCCTCGGCCCCCGGTAAAACGGCGGCAAGTGTCTGCTGGCAACGCAAGCGCGGGCTGCGCCAGATATGGTCAAAATGAACAGCGGCAAGCAAGTGGCTGGCCGCCGCCAATTCGCCAAAGGCGTGTGGAGCCAGCGGCAGGTCGGTGGAGCCGGCTAGGACTGGTCCCGCTCCGGTATCACCGTGGCGCAACAAATAAATTTCAGTCATGGTTTTGAGCGAAGAGTTCTTCTTTTTCCCTGTCAAAACTTATCTCGTCATATAAGAAAAAAGCCATTTGCAACTGTCATTGCCAGCCAGCGGTCAGACAATGGAAAAGACTATCGGTCGCCATGGCCCTGACAGTTTCTATCGTATTTTTGCATTCTCTTCTCATGGAAAGAGTATGGGTACCTCCGCGAAGTTAGCAAGTGGCGCGATTTTTTTCCATAATGAAACGAAATGGTCTACTATACCGCCAACTTTTCCTTTTTTTCAGAGGATGATATGAGCAAGTCCGCCGAAGCGCCCGCGCCCGTTTTCGCTCTGAGTTTCGCCCGAAATTTTCTTGGCTCCGCGCCGCGCTGGTACAAGCTGTGCATCGTTGTTTTTCTTGTCCTCAATCCTTTGCTTATGGCGGTTAATCCTTTTGCCGCCGGTTGGCTGTTGATTGGCGAATTCATCTTTACGCTGGCCATGGCCCTGAAATGTTACCCGCTACCGGTGGGTGGCCTGCTGGCCTTAGAGGCGGTTTTTATCGGCATGGCCTCGCCCGCCAGCGTTTACGATCAGGTCCGGGGTAACTTTCCGGTGATTTTGCTTTTGATTTTCATGGTCGCCGGCATCCATTTCATGACTGATTTTCTGCAGTTCACATTCACCAGCGTGTTAGTTAAAGTGCGTTCGAAGATGAAAATCTCACTCATCTTCTGCTTTCTCGGCGCCTTTCTGTCGGCCTTTCTCGACGCCCTGACCGTCACGGCCGTCATCATCGCCATCGCCTATGGCTTTTACAGCGTTTACCACCGCCATGTCTCGTCGGCGGGCGACAGTGGCGGCCACAATCTGAGCGACGACGGCAGGTTGGAAGCGCTGGAAAAAGAAGAATTAAAGCAATTCCGAGGATTTTTGCGCAATCTGATGATGCACGGCGCCGTCGGCACCGCCTTGGGCGGAGTTTGCACCTTGGTCGGCGAACCGCAGAATCTGCTGATTGGCGAGCATATGGGTTGGCATTTCGGTGATTTTTTCTTGATGATGGCTCCGGTGTCGCTGCCGGTTTTGCTGATTGGCCTAATCACCTGTTGGCTTGTCGAAAAATGGAAGATTTTTGGCTATGGCTTTGAATTGCCCGGCAATATCCGTTCGCATCTGCTGGAGACCGCCAATCACATGGAGGAGCAACGTGGGGCCAAAGGCCGGGCCCGGCTGATTGTCCAGGGTCTGACCGGTTTGTGGCTGGTTGTCGCTCTGGCCTTCCATCTGGCCGAGATCGGGCTGATTGGTTTGTCGGTAATTGTCATCCTGACCGCATTTAATGGCATCACCGATGAGAACCGGATCGGCCAGGCTTTTCTTGAAGCCTTGCCGTTCACTGCCCTGCTCGTGGTGTTTTTCACCATCATCGCCGTCATTCACGACCAGCATCTTTTTGCGCCAATTATCAGCTATGTTTTGAGCAAGCAAGGGCACGCCCAAATAGCCGCTTACTACATCGCCAATGGCTTGTTGTCGGTGATTTCCGACAACGTCTTCGTCGCCACCATTTATATCACCGAGACCAAGGCGCATATGGTGACGACATTGCACGGATTGGTGGCGAGCCTGGGCTTTGACGGCGCCGAGCTGATGACCCGCCTGACCGACCCACATGTGACCAGGGTGGAAGCGCTGGCTGGACTGGCCGCTCAATCTGAGGCAACATCCAGTCAGGTGGCGGCACTGATGCGTCAGTTCGACCACGTGGCCATCGCCATCAACGCTGGCACCAATATCCCCAGTGTTGCCACCCCCAATGGCCAGGCGGCCTTTTTGTTCCTGCTCACA
>JAIRRG010000252.1 GCA_031256095.1 Desulfobulbaceae bacterium | reverse complement strand
GTAAACTGCTGCCTCGATACGAGAAGACGGATTTATCGTATTTGGCATTCAACATGTTGGCCGCTGCTATGATCATCCTTAACAAAATCATCCCTATTTATAGATAAGCTCTAAGTGCCAAGGCGGCTGTGGCCGCGCCGGTTTCAATGCGGCCATGATCGAAAAATGGATTATACTGACAATTTAGGCTTTAGGCAGGTCTTGCTGATTCGCTTTTCGCGGAAACGAGATTTTTCATCGACCCGTAAACCGTTCAAGGAGATTGACGATGAAAATGCAAAAAACGGTGATGATTGCCGTCTTGGCGGCGGTGATGATCGTAGCTGGTGGTGAGGCCAAAGCCCAGAACACGATTAAAGTGGCAGTGGCGTCGGCGCTCACTGGACCGGTGGCCCAGTATGGCGATATGCAGCGCGCCGGCATACATTTGGCGGTGGAGCGGGTCAATGCCGCGGGCGGCGTCCTCGGCAAAAAGATCGAACTCGTCGAGATGGACGACGCTTGCGAACCGAAGCAGTCGCCAGCGGTCGCCAACGAAGTGGTCAGCCAAAAGATCAAATTTGTGCTGGGTCATGTCTGTTCGGGTGCGTTCAAACCGGCGGCGCAGATCTATGATGAGAACGATATTCTCATGATAACTTCGTCGGCGACTTCGGATGACCTTTCCACTTATGGCTACAAAATGTTCTTCCGCACCATCGGCAAGGACAGCCAGCAGGGGCCGGTGGCGGCCATATATATCATCAACACAATCAAGCCGAAGAAGCTGGCGATCATTCACGACAAGCAGACTTACGGTCAGGGCGTGGCGACGCAGGTGAAAAACACCGTTGAGGAACATGGCCTGAAGCCGGTAATGTTTGAGGGGATCAATAAGGGTGATACCGATTTTTCGGCGCTGATTACCAAGATGAAACAGGCGGGTGTTGATTTCGTTTATTACGGCGGCTACCACCCCGAACTGATTATCCTGTTGAAGCAGGCGCGCGATCAAGATCTCGGCGCCCGCTGGATGGGGCCGGAAGGCGCGGCGGTATCGGATGTCAAAGGTGAGTCGGTGGAAGGGCTGTTGGTCACCTTGCCGCCGGACTTCTCGAAAGAGCCGGACAACGCCAAAATCGCGGAAGCCTTCAGGGCCAAGAAGCAAGACCCTTCCGGCGCCTTTGTCATGACCTCATATGCGGCGGCGCAGGTATTGATCGAGGCGCTTAAAGGGGCACAATCGGAAGACCAAAAAACAGTTGCCGAGTATATGCACAAAAACAAGTTCAAGACGGTGCTGGGCAATGTCGAATTCACGCCGGCGGGAGACTGGGCGACGGCGCGGTTTGATATTTTTGTCTGGCACAAGGATGCCAGTAAAACTTTGGCCCCCTGATTTTTGCCGCAATGGATGCGTTTTTCCCGCAGTTTTTACAGCAGTTGATCAACGGATTAAGCCTTGGCGCCATCTACGCGCTGATTGCCATCGGTTATACGATCGTCTACGGCATCATCGGCATGATTAATTTTGCCCATGGCGAAATTTACATGATCGGCGCCTATATTGGGCTGATTACCCTAACCGCTATCGGTACGGCGGCGGGTTGTCCGCCGTGGCTGTTGGTGCTCGTGGCCTTGCTGGTCGCGGTCGTGGTCACTTCCGCTTATGGCTGGGCGGTCGAACGTTGCGCCTACCGTAGTCTGCGCAACAGCCCGCGCCTGGTGCCGCTGATTTCGGCCATTGGCATGTCGATTTTCTTTCAAAATTATGTTGCCGTTTTGCAGACTTCGCGCGATCTGCCGGTTCCCGATCTCATCGGCGGCCATCTGTTTTCGCTGGCTATTGGCGGTTTCGAGGTCAGCATGTCCAACTCGCGGGCGCTTATTTTGATTGCCACAGTGGTGTTGATGGCGGCGGTGACCCTGTATATCGGCCATAGCCGCATGGGCCGCGCCTGCCGTGCCTGTTCCCAGGATATTCAGATGGCCGGTTTGCTCGGCATTGATGTCAATAAGGTGATTTCTTTCACTTTTGTGGTTGGCGCTTTTCTGGCGGCAATCGGCGGCGTGTTGATCGGTTTGTCAATCAACAAGATCAATCCGTTCATTGGTTTTCTCGCCGGGCTAAAAGCCTTTACCGCCGCGGTGCTGGGCGGGATCGGCAGCATCCCCGGCGCCATGTTGGGTGGGGCCTTGCTCGGGTTGGTGGAAACCTTTGCCTCGGCTTTGTTGCCGACCGAATATAAAGACATAGTGTCGTGTGGTTTGTTGATGGTGATCCTTCTGATTCGTCCGTCAGGATTATTGGGACGGCCAGAGGTGGAGAAGGTGTAATGGGCAGGGCGGCCAAAACAAAAATTCTCAAGGATGCTTTTATCGCGGCGGCGGTAACCGCCGTTCTGACCGTTCCGATGGTCGGAATGCGGTTGAATGTTGAGAGCAGCGGTTTGACGCTGCACAAAAATTTCCTGTGGCCGGCCATTGCCACGCTGGTTGTTTTTCTGGCGCGGCTGACGTTGCCCTTTGTACTTATTCCCAAAATATCCATACCGGCGGCTTGGGCGCGACAGGCTGCCGAGTATAAAAAATGGTGGCTGGCAGCGTTGACCGCGCTGGCCTTGCTGTGGCCGTTTACGCCGCTGGCTAGCGGCTCGATGTTGACGGCGATGACCATGGCGATGATTTATATTTTGCTGGCCTTTGGGTTAAATATCGTCGTTGGCTATGCCGGTCTTCTCGATCTCGGACATGCGGCGTTTTATGCGATTGGCGCTTATACCTATGCGCTCCTTAACGCCAATTTCGGCTTCGGTTTTTGGGGATCCTTGCCGCTTGCCGGCCTCATGGCGGCGCTGTTCGGCATTCTGCTCGGTTTCCCGGTGTTGCGCTTACGGGGCGATTATCTGGCGATTGTCACTTTGGGCTTCGGCGAGATCGTTCGTATTGTCTTGAACAACTGGGACAGCCTTACCCATGGGCCGGATGGCATCAACAATATCCCCAAACCGACGCTGTTGGGCTACGAAATCACGAAGCGGGCGCGTCTCGAAAACGGAACAACC
>JAIRRG010000250.1 GCA_031256095.1 Desulfobulbaceae bacterium | reverse complement strand
GCTCAAACGGGCCGCTGACCACCAGACCCATATCGAGTTTAATATCTGGAGTCAGGAATCTGCCGAAATCAACACTGGCCCGCCCGCCCCAGGCGGCGTTGCCCGGCAGATGATTGTCGCCTTCCGGCGCCGTCGGCAGCAGTACACCCGCGGAAAATGACAGGGCGAAGGGGTCGCGTTGGTGGATATTATAGAAGGCATAACTGAGCCCAAGCGACTGGTCACCATACCCTTCCAGGTGTTTGACGGCAGGCGTCGGGTCGGTGCGGCTGAGGTTGACGTAAGAAAGAACCGAGTTCAGTTCAAGGCTGTTGGTGAGGCCGTAACGCAGCTTCAAGAGCCAGGCCTGGGAGAAAGTATCTGAGCCCCGATAACCGTCTATGCTGCGGTCTTTATTCGAAAAGGTTGGATTCAAAGCCGTATACAGCACCCCTTGCGGCAACGTGCCGCCGTTGGAAATGTTCGGGTTGACCGGCGGCGTGGCCATGAGCGCCTTCGGGCGCTTGAAATCCTGATCCGCTGTGGTGGCCAGGTCGTCAGCCATGACCGCCTGGGCGGCGAACACCATGGTCAGGACGCAGCCGCAAATTTTGGATATGTTCATGCTATCTCCTTATAATAAAAACTAATAATTTCAAATAGTTTGACCAAATAAACAAAAAAGGGCAACCGATAATTTTAACCTATATCACACTCTTGGCAAAGAAAAAATCGACTTCGCTGGGTGCCGCTTGCTGTAACGGATAGGTATTTTTCATAATGATATGAGGATATTAGTTGAATATAAAAAATTGTTGCCGGCGGGCCGGCGTTGGCGATAAAAAATGACGGCATGGCTGTACTCAAGCTGACGCGCCGAAAAGAAATGGGAAAAATCATGCTCGAATACGTGTTTATTGTTCTTTTGCTGGTTTGGGCGGTCTGGTATCTGTGCCGTCGCCTGGGTAACAGTTGCCGTGGCAGCGATTGTGGCTGTGCTTGCGGCGGCTGCCCGCTGGACTCGGGGAAAAAGAGCTGTTCCGTAGATGGGCAAAAAGAAGAAGAGAGAGAATTGACAACTGGCCCGCCCGCCTAATTACGGAAACGGCTGGAAAATATCTCTGCTTGGGCGGCATCAGCCGGATACGAATTTCGCGGAAAATCACGGCAAAAGACCGCATAAAAGCTAGGGCCACGCCGCCGGGAAAATGCTTGACGAATGCCGCCGTGCCTTCTATTATCGCCACATTTTCATACGAAATTATTTTCAGTAATACTTAGGCGCTCACCACCAGCAAGACCACGGGCCTCCATCACCTTCTGCCATACTGTGGTCTGACTGGTCTTTTTTCGATGTTTCTCGCCTCTTGACCAGGAAATCTCCCCAAATTGTCACCACATCAAGCCATGGTAGTCGCCGGCCATCAATATAGAAGAAAAGACATGGGGAAAAGGCCTAAGGCCCATTCGCTGACGAGTGTGGCAATAGTTATCCTGACCTTTGCTCCTCTCTTTGCCGCCCCAGATGTTTTGGCTGACGCTTCCGACGCCGTCCTGGAACAGGGAAGGCAACAGGTTGACGAACCCAGCCGCCAAAACCCGGTCTTAAGCCAGCGCGGCACCGGTCTCGAAAAGGGAAAAACGATACAAGCCGAAACCGCGACAGATGATCCGGCATCGGGAACCACAGCTGTTGCCGCCGAAGAAATAGCTCTTGAACATGGCAAGATCAATACCGCCGACGCCTCCCCTGTTGCTCCCGGTCATTACGAGATAGAATCATCCTTTTCATATACCCGCGCCACACGGTTTTGGGATACGAGTGGACATAGCCATGACCGCTACCCCTTTCAGGGAGAGAATATCGGCCTGTTCGTTACCGCCGGCTTGTTTGAAAACGCCGATATTAGCGTGAGCGGCAGCTATAGCTGGCTCAGGGACGATGGCAATAATTTTGGCGGGGGCACCAGAGTGGCAGAGCCCATCACCGAACACGATTTTACCGACACGGAGCTAAGGGGTCGTTATCGCTTTTACAACAATGAACATCTGGAAATTGCCTACATGGCCGGAGTTAGCATCCCCACCGGCAGCAACTCAGACGGTGATGGCATCAGCAGCAGCCAGAAATTTTGGAGTTTCAACCAAATGCTAGTCGCCACCAAGGACTGGCAGCGATTGACGCTCAATGGCGATATCGGCTTTACCTTGCCCATTGCTGGTAAAAAAGAAAATGCCAGAGGCGCGTTGAACCTTGATCTGGCCATGGGATACCACATTTTGCCCTGGCTGCAAGCGGAGGTGGAACTGAACTACAGCCATAACTCCATGCAAAATGAGGACGATGCCCAGACGCTTGCCATAACCGCCGGCCTCGTCATGCCGGTCAACGAGACGCTGCGCGTCAACATCGGCGTCCAACAGGACGTGTGGGGCGAAAATACCGACAAAACGATGACCACATCCGCCACCGTCACATTGGCTTTCTGATGATGGCAAACGAGTGTGAATGCTAACCTGTACAAGGAGATATACCCTGGGCAGACTCAAATATGAAGCGCGACACTGGGAGGAGTATATTTAGACTTATGACTCTGAGTTGGGATAATGGAGGACTGGGAAGAAAAGGCAATTTGTTTTTCCTATCCCCTATGCTTATTTGAATGGAGCATGAAAAAGATGAAGGAAAAGATTTCGGCGCTCATGGCCGGGATGGTGTTGTTGCCATGGCTGGCGCCTCCGGCATCGGCGGTTGAGGATAGCGACCTTCAGGAGATTCGCCAGCAGATCCAGGATCTGAAGCGGAACTATGAACGGCGTATTCATGATCTCGAGGTACGTTTGCAAAAGGCTGAGAAAAACGTCGCCCTGACACAAAAGACCGCACCGGCTTCAGCACCAGCTTCAACACCGGGCAGCACTGGTGGTAACGCTGATATAGCGGCTAACAAAAACACGGATGAAAGCACGACGGCAGAAGCCGTTCCCGTCGCGGCCAGCGCCTCGGCCCCGGCCAGTACCAACTCCTTTAATCCGGACATTTCGTTGATCTTGTCAGGGACGTACGGTTATTTTTCGCAGAATCCAAACAGTTATCAGATTACCGGATTCATGCCGGGCGGCGATATCGGGCCGGGGAAGCGCAGCTTCAGTCTCGGCGAATCTGAGCTGGGGATTTCCGCCGACATTGACCCCTGGTTCTATGGGGCATGCAATCTTTCTTTTGATGCCAATAATGATCCCAGTATCGAAGAGGCATTCATCCAGACGACGGCGTTACCGACCGGTTTGAAAATTAAGGCCGGTCGCTTCTATTCCGGGATCGGTTATTTGAATGAGCAACATTCGCATACCTGGGATTTTGTTGACGCGCCATTAGTGTACCAGGCCTTTCTCGGCTCACAGTTTCACAACGACGGCACGCAAGTGAAGTGGTTGTTGCCAACGGACCAATTTATCGAACTGGGGGCGGAAGCGGGGCTTGGCAACAGTTTTCCGGCGACGGACAATGACGATAACGGCGTCGGCGTCTATTCCCTTTTCGCGCACACGGGCGGCGACGTCGGCAACAGCAACAGTTGGCGGGCCGGGGTATCATACATGCACGCCGATCCACAGAACCGCGCCTATGACACAGCGGATATCGCCAACAGCATGGTCGAAAACGCCTTCAGCGGTACCAGCAACCTTTTCATTGGCGATTTTGTCTGGAAGTGGGCTCCCAATGGCAATGGCGAGCGCACCAATTTCAAATTGCAGGGAGAGTATTTTTATCGCCGCGAATCCGGCGATCTGACTTATGACACGCGCGGGCTCGATAATGTCAGCAATTATTCGTCATGGCAAAGCGGCTGGTATTTGCAAGGAGTGTATCAGTTCATGCCAACCTGGCGCGTCGGTTTACGCTATGACCAGTTGTACGGCGGCGCTGTCAATTACGACGACAACCAGGCCTATTTGCTGCCAGTGGATTACAACCCCGACCGGGAGACGATCATGATCGACTGGACGCGCAGCGAGTTTTCCCGCATCCGCTTACAGTTCGCCCAAGATCATTCGCGCCAAAACATGACCGACTATCAGATTTATCTGCAGTATCAGGTGAGCCTTGGCGCCCATGGCGCTCATATTTTCTGATATTTTTTCAAAGGTTTTCAGACATGAAAAAGATTCTTTTTATTCTGGCGGTAGCCCTCTGTTGCGCCCAGTTTTTTTCACCGGCGCCGACGCGGGCGCAAGCGCAAGCGGCGATCAAAGTGGTGGCGTGTGAACCGGAATGGGGCGCTTTGACCCAGGAGTTGGCCGGCGACAAGGCCAAGGTCTATGTGGCAACAACGGC
>JAIRRG010000251.1 GCA_031256095.1 Desulfobulbaceae bacterium | reverse complement strand
GACACCAAAGCCAATCTTCTGGCCTCGGCGGAACTGGAACTGTATGTCCACGGCACGTTGTACAGCTCATTTGCCGTTATCGCCCGCGAGGAAGGCTTTGATCGCGCCGCCGAGACGTTCGACGCCATCAGCGTCGCCGAACGCCACCACGAGGAGATGTTTAGGCAACTGGCCAAAAATATCGACAGCGGCGCGGTGTTCAACCGCCGCCAGCCGCAGGTTTGGCAATGTATAAACTGCGGCTATCTGCATGTCGGCGAAGTCCCGCCCGACAAATGTCCGGCCTGCGTCAAACCGAAGGGCTATTTTGAAATTCTGGCCCGTAATTGGTAGTTGCAAGGCTAATGGATCAGGCCATGTTTTGATGATCAACCTGCCGAACGATAGCCGTCCGATCCAGGTATCGCTGATGAATTTTCCCACGAGCCGACGTCAGTTTTTTGGCGCGCGCTTACAGGGATACGCCGGAGTTGCTTGGTGCTTTAAGGTTGGATAAAAAGCCGCTGTCCTTCATGGAGATCGGAAGTCAATTGCTAGAAGCGGCCAAGGCGGCGCTTTTGCCAAGATTGCCGGTGGAAAATCGATGGCGTCTTGTTTTATTGTCTGGTAGCATCGCCAGCGGTTTTATCTGTGGGGTCTCAATCTGTGGCGGGCGTATAAAACCCTGACCCGGAAATTCTACTTCCTGCAAGGAGAATGACACCATGAAGTTCGGCTTTTTGGCAAAATTCCTGCCGCCCCCGGAAAATAAGTTCTACCAGTCTTTTGAAGAGGCGGTCGAGGTCTGCTCACTGTCGGCGCAACTCTTCTATCAGATTGTCAACTCCGATGTCGCCTTACGGCCCGAATATCTGATTCAGGCGAAAAAGTACAAGAAGCGCGGCAAGGAGGCCCTACAAAATACCCTGGCACTTTTGAACGCCACCTTCATCACGCCGATTGACCGTGAAGACATCCAGCAGATTGCCTCCTACTTGTACCGTTGCACCAAGGTGGTAATAAAAGCCTGCGTCAACCTGCAAACCTACAAGGTCGACTCCTACAGCGATGTCCTGAAAAAACAGGCCGAGTACCTGATGGCGGCCACCGACGAGCTGAAAGATCTCATCTTCATGATGAAGACCAATCCGGCCAGCAGCGACATCACCGCCAAGGACCTGATGCTCAAAGACATTGAATCGACCGGAGATGATCTGCTTTCGACGGCTATGGAGGATTTATTCTCCGGAAAATATGACGCCATCCATATCATGAAGATGCGCAATATCTACAAGGGCATAGAGAATGGTCTGGATGCCTGTTCAGCTATTTCCGACCTGATCGTCGGCATTGAGATGAAACACGGTTGATGCGGCGCAGTTGGGCCGCCGTCCGCTCTTTTTTATCCAACGAGGCCATTCCATGACCCTGCCTTTCCTGATTCTGGTAGTCGTCATTGCTCTAGTTTTTGAGTATATCAACGGTTTTCACGATTCAGCCAATGCCATCGCCACCGTGGTTTCCACCAAAGTTCTGACCACGCGCGTGGCGGTCGTTTATGCCGGTATTCTTAACACCTGCGGCGCTTTTTGGGGCACCCACGTCGCCAGCACCATTGGCCAGGGGATTGTCGACAGCGCAAGCGTCACCCATGGCGTCATTCTCTCGGCCCTGCTCGCCGCCATCATCTGGAATCTCATCACCTGGTACTATGGCATTCCTTCCAGTTCGTCGCACGCCCTGATCGGCGGCCTGATGGGAGCGAGCATCGCCAACGCCGGTTTTAATGTGGTGCATGTCAGGAGCGTCACGGGAAAAGTCATCATGCCGATGATCACCTCGCCGCTCATGGGTTTTGCCTTCGGCCTTATCTGCATGATCGTCATCCTCTGGCTGTTCCGCCGCGCCAATCCGAACTGGGTCAACAAATATTTCCGCCGCCTGCAACTGGTTTCCTCCGGAATCATGGCGCTCAGCCACGGTACCAACGACGCCCAAAAAACCATGGGCATCATCACCCTGGCGCTGGTCAGCTACCACAGCCTCAATACCTTTGCAGTTCCCGCCTGGGTGATTGGCGCCTGCGCTTTGACCATGGGCCTCGGCACTATGGGCGGTGGCTGGCGCATTATCCGCACCATGGGCAGTAAGATGATTAAACTGAAGCCGGTGCACGGCTTCGCCGCCGAAACATCGGCAGCGGCGGTCATCCTCGGCGCCTCGCATTTCGGTATCCCGGTCAGTACCACCCACATCATTTCCGCTTCGATCATGGGCGTTGGTTCGAGCAAGGGCGTACACGCCGTCAAATGGGGCATTGTCGGCAACATCGTCCTGGCCTGGATTCTTACCATCCCAACCTGCATGATCATCGCCGCCGCGCTTTATCTGCTGCTGCCGGTATTGTGATGGAGGAATAAATGGCTGGACAGAAGCAAGCGGCCTCTCTTGATGAATTGATCGCCGCCATGCTCTTTGTCAGCGACCCTTATAGTACGGACGCCGCCGCTTACCTGCACCGTCCCAGCGGTAGAATTTACTGGCAGTCGGCTGACGCGATGGTCAGCGAATTGTATGGCGATGAAGAATTACCGAAAGATATACAAACCTCGCCGGAATACCTGCCCATTCCCAATAAGCGGCAACTGGATGCCGGCAAGGCGTTTGTCTTTGCCTTTGTTCATCAATTCATGCCCCACGCCTACGCCGAGGTGGCGGTTATTTTCCGCAAACCCGGCGCCTACGGGCGTTTTAGGGATATGCTGGTGGCCCGTGACCTGCTTGACCGCTGGCGGCAGTTTTTGGAGGCTGGCGAAAAAGAAGCGATGCGGAATTGGTGCCGGAAAAACGGCGTCGCCTTTACCGAGTAAAAGAACGGCTGGCAAAAAGCCGGTTTTCCTTGCCAAGAGTGCCAAGTTGGTTACATTATCACGTTAATTGGCTGAGAGACTCATCATCACCACATCACCATAAGGAGGAAACGACATGGATATGAGTTCGCAAACAATAAGCTTTCCCCAGGCGCGCCGTGACGCCGTCAGCATTTTTCTTGCCAAAGTTTTTTACTGGATGGCCATCGGCCTGGCGCTTACAGCGGTGGTGGCCTGGTTGACGCTGCAAAGCGGTTTGCTGTTCAACCTCGTCGGCGCGCCGCTCATCGTGTTGTTCATTGCTGAAATCGCCTTGGTCTGGTACCTGTCAGCCAGGGTTTGGCAAATGTCGCCTGGCGCGGCCACCGGCTGCTTCCTGCTCTACTCGCTTTTGAACGGCCTGACCTTGTCGGTGATTTTTCTTGTCTACACCAGGACTTCCATCGCCACGACGTTTTTAATCACCGCCGCTATGTTCGCGGCGATGTCGCTCTATGGTTTTATCACCAAGAGGGATCTGTCCGGCTGGGGTTCCTTCCTGTTCATGGGTCTGATTGGCATCATCCTGGCTTCGCTTGTCAACATCTTCCTGCACAGCAGCAGCCTGTACTGGACCATTTCCGTACTCGGTGTTCTCATCTTTGTTGGCCTGACCGCCTATGATGTCCAGAAAATTAAACGGATGGGTGAAGAGGGTATCCTTGATCAGGGCGGCGACATGATTCAGCGGGGGGCGATCTGCGGCGCCTTGTCGTTGTACCTCGACTTCATCAATCTGTTCCTTATGCTGCTGCGTCTTTTTGGCGGCTCACGGAATTGACGCTGGCCTGGCTTTGGCGTTGTCTTGTGGGCGGGTACTGTGCTGTACCCGCCCTTTTTTGTGGAAAAACTATGAGCAGCTTCGCCGGGAAAAATATCGTGATCGGGGTTTCAGGCAGCATCGCCGCCTTCAAGGTCGCGGGCTGGGTGAGCGCCTTGGCCAAAGCTGAAGCCAATGTGACGGTGATTATGACCGAGGCGGCGCAGCGCTTTGTGACGCCGCTGACCTTTGCCGCCCTGTCGGGCAACCGTGTTCATGGCCAGATGTTTGCGCCGGACGCCGGTGAAGAGATGCCGCATATCTGCCTGGCGCGGGAAGCCGACGCCATCCTCGTTGCCCCGGCTTCGGCCCAGACGCTGGCGCGGCTGGCCCATGGCCTGACCGATGATTTGCTGGCCACCGTGGTTTTGGCCGCCCAAGCCCCGGTGCTCGTCTGCCCGGCCATGAACAGCCAGATGTACAATCATCCGGCAACTCGGGCCAATCTCAAAACCCTGCGTGGCTACGGTTATCATGTGGTAGAACCGGCTTCCGGCGCTTTGGCCTGCGGCGAACAGGGGCAGGGCCGCTTGGCCGAATGGGAGGCGGTGTGGCCGTGCCTGCTGCGGCTGCTGACGCCGCAAGATTTGGCCGGCAAAAAAGTTGTCGTCACCGCCGGGCCAACCAGGGAAGCCATTGATCCGGCCCGTTTTTTAAGCAATCGCTCCTCCGGCAAGATGGGTTATGCCTTGGCCGAGGAGGCAATGTTGCGCGGCGGCGAAGTGGTTTTGGTCAGCGGCCCGACCGCCTTGGCCGCGCCCGCTGGTGTGCGGCTGAAGCCGGTGGTCTCGGCGCTGGAAATGTATGAGGCTGTGCTGGCTGAAGCGGCGGATGCCGATGTGGTGATCAAGGCGGCGGCGGTGGCTGATTACCGCCCGGCGGAGTTTTTTGCTGACAAAGTGAAGAAGGAGAAAATTGATTTGTCACTGAAACTGTGCGCCAATCCCGACATTCTCCTTGAGCTTGGTCGTCGCAAGCGCCGCGGTCAAATCCTTGTTGGTTTTGCCGCCGAAACCGGCAACTTGGAAGCGGCGGGACGAAAAAAGCTGGCGGCAAAAAACCTCGACCTGATCGCGGCAAATAACGTCAAGGCCGATAACACCGGCTTTGCCGCCGACACCAATCAGCTTCTTCTTTTAAGCGCCGATGGCGGCAGCGAGCTATTGCCTTTGGCCAGCAAAAGCGCCCTCGCGGCCATGCTGCTGGACCGGGTGGCGGCGTTTTTGGCATAAATTCTGGCGCCGATGCCCTTGGTTGACAATGGGCTTTACCTGTCTTCCGGACTATCCCATCGGTACGAAACCGCTCAACCTTTCATGCGCCTGGCAAAATCAAGCATTCTTTCAATTGGCCGCCGCGCTTTGGCCGCTAGCTCCGACGCTACCTGAATTTCATTTTCGCCGCTGCGCAGCGCCTCCAGAAGATTTGTTAGGCTATTCATTTCCATCCACGGGCAGTGGGCGCAGCTCTGACAGTCGCCGCCGATGCCCACCGCTGGCGCTTCCATGAGGATTTTATCCGGGGCCAATTGCCGCATCTTGTGGAAAATGCCGGCGTCGGTGGCAACGATGAATTCTTTATTGGGCAGCTCGCGCACTGCCTGGATCATCGCCGTGGTCGAGCCGACGACATCAGCCTGGACAACAACTTCAGCGGGTGATTCTGGATGGACGAGCACCGCCGCCGCCGGATGTGCCGCCCGCATCCTCTGCATGGCCTCGCCGCGAAATTCATCATGGACGACGCAGGTGCCTGGCCAGAGAATCATGTCGGCGCCGCTTGCCGCCGCCACATAACTCCCTAAATGTTTGTCCGGGGCCCAGATAATTTTTTCACCTTTTGCCGCCAAATGCCGGATCACCGGCAAAGCGATGCCAGAGGTGACCATCCAGTCGGCGCGGGCCTTGACGGCGGCGCTGGTGTTGGCGTAGACAACCACTGTATGGTCAGGATGCCGGTCGCAAAAAGCCGTGAACAGTGCCGCCGGGCAGTACTCATCCAGCGAGCAGGTGGCGGTCGGAGCTGGCATCAGCACTGTCTTTTCGTTATTTAGAATTTTCGAAGTCTCGCCCATAAAACGAACCCCGGCCACCACCAGCGTCGTCGCCGGATGGGCGGCGGCGAAACGGGCCATTTCCAGCGAATCGGCGACGCAGCCACCGGTCTCCTCGGCCAGTTCCTGAATGTCGCCGCTGGTGTAGTAGTGGGCGACCAGCACGGCGTCGCGCTCTTGCAAGAGCCGTTTTATTTCCGCCCGCAGCTCACGGCGCCGCGCCGCTGTCAGCTCAGGCCATAAGGGATGGGTGGGAACGGTGATTTTGGGCAAAGTAACGGCGGCGATATTGGGCTCGGATGATGTGATCATGGCATTGGCAAAGATGGAAAATGAATGGTAGCTGGGCCAAACGCTGTCATAGCCTGGATTGTCGCGGCCCGAAGCTCTGACGGATACGTCAATCTATACTGGATTGCCGCGTCCGTAAACGGCGGCTTTCGCCTGGATAACAGTTTACTACCGCGCTAGGCCGTGCCGCTTCTTTGCCATTGACTACCTTCGTGGTACATTTTTCCCGATCAATTTTTACGAAAGCGCTGGCCAATCCTTTTCTTTTCCGTTTTGCCGTGACCGAAGAACCCGCCGGACAGCAACAGCTACCCCAGGAGCCGCCTGTGGCAGTATCGCCAGAAGTGCTGGCCCCTGCTTGCCAGCCAACCGGCGATTTGTCCAGCGATCCGGCCAATGGCAAGGTTTATGGCGACGAGGTGGTCTATATTTTTTTACTGGCGCTGTGGTTTGTCGCTTTGGCGGCCGCGATCGTTTTTTGTCAGGGCCTTCTTTGGCTGAATCTTCCGGCGCTGGGCGCCGTCACCCACTATCAGCCGTCACAAGGGACCCTGATCTACGACCGCAACGGCCGGGTGGTCGAGCGTATTGCCCATGAATACCGGATTTTCACGCCCCTTGCCGACATGCACCCGATGCTGCCCAAGGCCTTCGTCGCTGCCGAGGATGGCCGCTTCTACCGCCATGACGGCCTCGATTTTTTGTCAATTCCCCGTGCCCTTTATGCCAATCTCAAAGACGGTAAAAAAAGTCAGGGCGCATCAACCATTACTCAGCAGGTGGCCAGGGTGCTGCTGTTGACCCCGGAAAAAACTTATCTCCGCAAGCTGAAGGAGGCGATTCTCGCCTGGCGCATCAACCAAGTGCTGACGAAAGAGCAAATCCTGACTGTTTATTTGAATGAAATATATCTTGGCCGGGGAGCCTATGGCGTCGAGGCGGCGGCCCAGGTGTATTTTGGCAAGGAATCACGCGGCCTGACACTGGCTGAGGTCGCTCTTTTGGCCGGATTGACGCAAGCCCCCAGCCGCTATTCGCCGGAAAAATCGCAGGAGGCGGCCATTGCCCGCCAGCGCTACGTCTTGAACCGTATGGCCGAGGATGGCTATATCAGTCAGGATGAGGCGCGGGCCGCCTTCGCCGCGCCGTTGTCTTTCCGCGATAAGGCCCAGGCTGACCCTAGCCCGGTGGCCAATGCCAACGTCTGGTATCTCGATCTCGTCAAGCGCCGCGCCGCCGAAATCCTCAATCAGCCTCTGGCGGAAGCGGGGGCGAAGATTTACACCTTCCTCGATCCGGCGCTGCAAGAAAAGGCCAACGACGCGGTAGAAAAGGGAGGTCAGGCGGTGGCGGCGCGCTCGGCGCTCCTTGGTCAGCGCCGCCCGCAACCACAAGCCGCCCTCGTCTGCATCGAGCCAGACAGCGGTCGCGTCGTGGCTGTGGTCGGCGGCCTGGATGTCGCCGCTTCCTCTTGTCAGCGGGCGGCCCAGGCCCGACGCCCGGCGGGTTCAGTTTTCAAACCCCTGGTTTACGCGGCAGCCCTCGAACATGGCTGGCAGCCTGATTCGCTGATTGATGACACGCCACTGACGGTTGATACCGGCCAGGGTGGAACGTGGAGCCCAAAAAACGCCGATGGCAAATACCGCGGTCAGATTTCTTTAAGCCAGGCCCTGGCCATCTCCTCTAACGTTGCGGCGGTGCGCCTGTTGCGTCAGGTTGGCATCGAACCGGTGCGGGAACTGGCGCGTCAGGCGGGCATCGCCTCGCCGATACCCAGCGATTTGTCGCTGGCCTTGGGCGCCGTCGATGTGTCGCTCATTGACATGACCGCCGCCTTTGCCATCTTCGCCAATAACGGCATGTTCCACGAACCAGTTGTTATCGACCATATCGAGACCGCCGATGGCCAGTATCTTTCCGGCGGTGGCGGCGGTCGCCGCGTCTTGCCGGAAGATGTCGCCGGGCGCATGAAAACCATGCTGGCTGGTGTTGTCCGCGAGGGCACCGGTTCGCTGGCTGCCTTGCCTGGCTCCGTGGCTGGCAAGACCGGCACCTCAAGCGACAACCGCGACGCCTGGTTCATCGGCTTCACCGATCACTACCTGGCTGGTGTTTGGGTTGGCTACGACCACAACGAGGAACTGGGTGAGCGCGAAGGCGGCGGTCGCACCGCCGCGCCCATCTGGCGCAACTTCATACGGGCGGCGGGGAAGTGAGGCCGACAGACAATCGCGCTGCCGCTTCGCCAGTTTTACCTCACATCTCCATCTGGATACAGGGTCGCGCCATCCTCAAGGTTCAGGCTGGTGTAGGCCGATTCTTGGGAATAGGAGTGAATGATGCAGTTGCGGCCAATGGTGGCGCCAGCGGGGATGACGGCCCGTTTGCCAACCAGGGTGATGCCGCTGTAAAGGTGCTTTGGGTGTTGGCGGTTTTTCACCTGATAATTGGCGCCAATGCCAAGCACCGCGTTGTCGCCGACGATGACGCCCTTGTCGCAGATGCTCAGGTCAATGATGGCGTTTTTCTTGACCACGCAGTCGGCCAAGAGGATGGAATTATGGACGAGCGCTCCCTCCTCGACGACAACCCCTGGCGACAGCACGGAATTGGTCACTGTGCCGTTGATGACGCAGCCGGTTGAAATCATCGAATTTTGTAAACGCGCCTTGCGGCCGAAACGCGCCGGTGGCCGGTCGGTGAGGCGGCCCTCGGCTTCGATATTGGTATGGATTTTCCATGCCTGCGGCGAAATACCGGAATCACGACGCAGAATATCCATATTCGCTTCCCAGTAAGCTTGAATGGTGCCGACATCGCGCCAATAGCCGGTAAAAGGATAGGCATAGACATTGTGATGGGCGATGGCGTAGGGCAGCACGTGCATGCCGAAATCAACGCTGGCCTGATCCCGCTCCAGGGCGTCGAGTAAATACTGCCGGTTGAACACATAAATGCCCATCGACGCCAGGTTGGTGCGCGCTACCGCTGGTTTTTCCTCCCAATCAATGATGCGCTTGTCGTCATCGACAATCGCCGCCCCGAACTGATGGATTTCGCTCAACGGCACCACCATCATAGCCACCGTCACATCGGCGTTTTTCGAGCGATGAAAGGCGAGCATTGCGGTGAAATCCATATAATAGATGTGATCACCGGAGAGGATCAGCACCTCGTCGCTGGGATTGGCGCGGATGAAGTCGATGTTGCGCCGCACCGCGTCGGCGGTGCCTTGATACCAGTCGGAGTCTTTGGCGCCGGTGCGCGGTGGCAGGATTTTAACGCCGCGGGAACGGCCATTCAAATCCCAGGCTTCACCGCTGCCAAGATGGCTCATCAAAGACAGCGGCTTGTACTGAGTGAGAACGCCGACCTTCTTCAGGCCCGAGTTGGCGACATTGCTCAGGCTGAAGTCGATGATGCGGTAGATGCCGCCAAAAGGCACAGCCGGTTTGGCGCGGTTCTGGACGAGAACATTCAGGCGGCTGCCGACGCCGCCGGCAAGCAGCAGCACCAGGGCATCCAAATGGGGGTTCATCGCAGCACCTCGCCGCCAGCGATCACCGATTTCCAGGAAGTTTTGGCAAGTCTTGGGTAAATCACCGCGCCCTCATCAATAAAAGTATTTTTCGGGATGATGTTGTCCTGCCCAACCACTGTGACCCGCATGGCCTGACCGTCGGCTTCGGCGCCAGTCCGCACGCCATCGTGAAAATGGCAATCGGCGTCGGCGACCACTTTATTGAGCAGACAGTCGCGGCCAATGTGGCTGTTGAAAAACAGGATCGAATTTTCGACGATACTGTTTTTGCCAACTACGACTCCAGGCGAGATAATCGAGTTGCGCACCGTGCCCTCAATATGGCAGCCATTGTAAATCAGGCTGTTTTCGATATGGGCGTAATCGCCGATGATAGTCGGCTGGAAGTCGCGGATGCCGCGATGGTCGAGATTGGTGCGCAGTCCCCAGGCTTCCATGTCGATTAAGGGATTGTCTCCCAGCAAATCCATATTTGACTGCCAGTATTCGTCCACGGTCCGCGTGTAGCCCCAATAGCCACGGAATTTATAGCCGTACACGCGCAATCCCGCCGCCATCATGGCCGGGATGATGTCGCGGCCAAACTCGAACGATTCCTGATCCTGATTTTCCCGCAAGAATTTGTAGAGCACCTCTGGCTTGAACAGCATGACGGTCAAAGAGGCCCAGTTGGATTGCGGCTGCGCTGGTTTTTCCCAATAACCGCTGACCCGGCCGCCGCGCTCGCCGTCTTCATCGTCGATGGCCGCGATGCCAAAACGATGCGCCTTGTCTAGCGGTACTTGGATCAATACCATGGTCAGATCCGCGTCCTTTTTGTGGTGGTAGTCGATGAGTTGCTGATAATCCATCTTATAGATATGATCGCCGGAGAGGATTAAAACGTCGTCGGGGGCCGTGTATTTGACGAAATCGAGGTTGCGGTGGACGGCGTCGGCGGAGCCGCGGTACCAGTCATACTGATCACTGCCGGTATAGGGCGGCAGGATGAAAATGCCGCGGTTGCGCCCCAGCATGTCCCAGGCGGCGCCGGTGCCGATATGGTTGATCAGGGAATAACTGCGGTACTGGCTGAGAATAGCCACCCGCTCAATGCCGGAGTTCATCAGGTTGGAGAGGGGAAAATCAATAACCCGCACGAAGCTGCCGAAAGGCAAAGCTGATTTGGGCCGGTACAGGGTGAGGACATTCAACTCGTCAACCCGTCCGCCCGCCAGAATCATCGCCAACGTCGTCGTTTTTTGCATCCGGTACCCAAGGTGGTAGAAGGATCGAAGTATATTGCTCAAATATGATGGATAATCAGGCGCTGCAATGACTCGGAGGTGAATTCTTTTTCTCCCATAGCAAGATTTTTTAGCGGCACTTCCCCCCTGGCCGCCTGCTTGTGGCCGCCGGCCGAGCCGAGGGCGCCAAGGCTACGGGCTGCCAGCTTCCCAGCATTTTTACGATAGCCATCACAGCGAAAAATAACAACCAGCTTGTCATTATGAATGCCGGAAACGAATACCCAATCGATGCCGCCGACGTGGTTGAGGAAGTCGGCGACGATAACCAAAACATCCGGGCTTGGCACCCTGCCGATATGCGAATAGTAGCGATTCTTGGAATACTTCAGGTTGTGCAGGCCAATGGTAAAATAGCGCAGTTCCGAGCGGCGCAGGTCGGTGAGCTCAAATTTGCGCATCAAGTCGCGGTTAGCCAAATCGAACAGGTAGCGGAAGGCGAGACGGTCGGCCAGGTGGGCGTTTTTCTCAAAATTACTGGTGTCAACCTTGATGGCATAAAAAAGCGCCGTCGCCAGGCCGGTGGACAGCTTGATGTCGGCGGCGCGCAGGTATTCGACCATGATTGAGGCGGTTGCCCCATAATCGGGACGAATATCGACAAAGGGATTTGACCACTCGACTACAATCGGGTGGTGGTCGATGATGACGTCCACTTTCAGCTTCTCAAAACAGGGCAGGTGGTTGGGTTGGGAATCGACCATGACGATTTTCGAAAAGTCATTGATCTTGACGTTGCCAAGCCGTTCCAAAGGAATCTTCAGCCGCTGCACCATCGTGACATTGTTCATGCGGCGGATTTCATTGGGATGAGCGATGGCCACATACTTGACGCGGTAGCGTAACAGTCGCTTGATGGCCATGGCCGAGGCCAGGGCGTCTGGGTCGGCGTTAATGACGACCAGCACCGCATCTTCCTTGCCAAAAAAATCCCAGAATTGCTGAAGCCGTTCCCGCGCTGTGCCGCGGGCATAGTTTTTCGGAGGAGGAGGCACAGGTGTGCGGAGAGTTTTTGCCATACCGTTTTGTGGTCAGCGGGATCGTGTTTTTTGTTTGATTTGAAGAATCTGTTTCCGGCG
>JAIRRG010000135.1 GCA_031256095.1 Desulfobulbaceae bacterium | reverse complement strand
CATCTTCGCTTTCGACATGAAAGCGCCCGCCGCCGATCCAGTAACGGGTTTCGCCCCAGGGATCGCAAACTTCCTTGATTGGGTCTTGCCATAGCCGGCGACCCTGGCGGGTCAGACGGACACCTTTGTACAAACCGCCCGGCGGGAAGTTGACGTTGAGAAGGGTATTTTCTGGCAAGCCGCCGCTTAGGAGCTTCCCGGCCAAGGCGCGGACGACCGCTGTCGCCCGTTCATAAACCGGGCTTTCGCCTAACAGGCCAACAAACAGCCCCATCGACACCGCCATGGCTGGAACCCCGTGCATGGTCGCCTCAATGGCTGCCGAAACCGTGCCAGAATAGGAAATATCGTCGCCAAGGTTAGGGCCGCGATTAATGCCCGACACCACCAGCGCCGGTTTCTCGGCCAGGACCTTGCCCAGACCGATGATGACGCAATCGGTCGGAGTACCATCGACGGCAAAGCGGTCACCACCCAAGTCTTGCAGACGCAGTGGCCGTCCCATGGTCAGGGCATGGGACACCGCCGAGTTGTCGCGCTCCGGCGCCACCACCACGACACGCCCCAGCGGCGCCAGCATGTCGCGCAGAGCCGCCAACCCGGGGGCGTAAACGCCGTCATCGTTGGTGAGGAGAATTGTCGGCATGAGGCCGCTCATAGAATCGTTCAGCTTAATTTTACAGCGTGCAGTAAGCTGTTGTTACCGTGGATGTGTTACTTGATTTATAAATCAAAACTTATATACCAGCCCACGTCATTGCGAGGAACAGAGTGACGAAGCAATCCATTTTCTCAATTTTTCATACAATATAGATTGCTTCGCTTCGCTGGCAATGACACAGAAAATTATTCGAGTTTTAATTTAGAAATAGTATTACTCGATTTTAATGAAACAAATTCGTACTGAGGTATTTCTCGCCTCTATCGGGGAAAATTACCACCATAACACCGCTATCCAGTTGTTCGGAAGTTTTGATAGCCGCCAGCATGGCCGCGCCACTGCTCATGCCGACGAAAATTCCTTCCTCGTTGACGATTCGCCGCGACATTGCAAATGCCTCTTCCGATTCGATCTTGACGCTGACATCAATCTGCGACGGGTCGTAAATTTCCGGGACAATCGCTTCTTCCATACTCTTCAATCCCTGGATGTAATGCCCGCGCACAGGTTGAGCTTCAACAATTTTTATCAATCTGTTTTTTTCGCGTAGCCCGGTACCCACACCCATAAGCGTGCCCGACGTGCCGAGCGACGACACGAAATGAGTGATCCGTCCCTGCGTTTGCGTCCAAATTTCTTCCGCCGTGGTTTTATAATGCGCCAATTTGTTGTGTTCGTTGGAAAATTGATTCGGATTGAAATATTTTCCAGGATTTTCGCCAACCATTTCCCTTACTTTGAGAATGGCGCCATCGGTACCCAATTTGGAGTCGGTAAGAATTATTTCACCGCCAAAAGCAGTGATCATTTTTTGTCGCTCTATGGAAACAGCGGAACTCATTACTATCTGCACCCTATAGCCTTTGACGCGACCGATCATGGCAAGACCGATACCGGTATTACCCGAAGTTGCTTCAATAATAATCTTGTTTTTAGTTAGCTGACCGTTAATTTCAGCCTCTTCAATCATTTTCAGGGCAACCCTGTCTTTAATGCTGCCGGTGGGATTGAAACCTTCCAATTTGGCATATATCTGAACGTTGGCATTGACTTTGATGTTGTTGATTCTCACCATCGGCGTGTTACCAATGGTCCATAATATATTATTGTAATACATACCGTATTTCCATTTTTGAAAATCAAACAATAAATTATACCTAAAACCGCGCATAACGTTCAGGTTTTCACGGTTTTCTAAACTCCGTTGACCGCACTTCATCGACTGTGCCTAACGTGATGGAGGCAAGCGGGGCTTTCACTGCCGCTCGGACGGGCGCAAAACTTGCAAATTTGCACAAACTTTCAGGCGAGTTACTGCCCCGCTTGCGCCAAACCGCTCGTTACCTGCTGGCATTTTATGTTTTTATTCCTTGTCATTGTCCACCTACCCATACATATCCACGCTTATATGAATATAATTCTACTGCATTGCTATTATGTGTCCTATGTTTTTTCTTTAATAATTTTTCAAACCATATTTTAGTTTCTTCGTATTCTTGTCGAGTAGCATAAAGTTCTGGGTCGCCAACTTCATTACTGCTGTAATGGTCTTCGTCTAACCGGCAATCCCAATTATAATTGTGTAACCTGTTTTTTATTTGTCCATAGTAAGCGAAATTTAAGTTTTTACCTGTCTCTGGCTCAAAGAAAATGTTTTTATAATAGTCAATGCTGTCTCCTATTGCACATACTACTTGTGATTGTGAAAATCGCGGTTCAAGTAACCAAATTTTCATATAATATGGTTGTCCAAGTTGGTCAAGTTGCTTTTTCCAATCATCGTAAATGTCAAGTAGTCCATTGAGTATTTTATGTTTAGTCATTCTTTGCGGTTGCGGGATTTCACTATTTGTCAATGTAATTCCGCTCCAAGCGGTGAACTCTAATTTTAGCATAATAACAATCTCGTTCATTTAACAAATAATCTGTCAAATTTAAATTTAAGTTGTATAGACGCCAATTTTCAATGTCCTTCCACTTTCTTTTATGTCCACGAATTTTCTTTTCTCTCATAAGTATTCAATTTTCCTCGACCACTGCGCTGTCCCCCGCTTGCAGGTAACGTGGTAATTGACGCATGTTTTGTTTTTTTATCATCTTTCGCAATACGGAACAAGTCGTTATTTTATGGTTCTTTTCTGCTTTTCACTCGTTTCGTTTTTCGTATTGTTGTTATTGCGTCAATACAGCTTCGACAATACAAAATACGCATAACCACGTCTGCCAGGCCTAAGGCGGTTTCCCGCGCCCACCTGCCCCGACCGCCGGTTGGTCTCGCCAATGTCCTTGCCAATGTCACGGCAAGCACCACCGCCCTCTCGGCCACATTGCCATGCCGAGAGGGAACATGGCCCAGACTATTGGAATTTTGGAATTATTTGCCGAGCTTGTACATATGCAGCATCTTGATATGTTTGCGCTCTTCATCGGCACAGTGGCGGACGTGCAGGCGCTCAGCCTCGGGCACCATGGCTTCCAACTCAACAAAGAAGATCAGGGTATCTTTCTCGAAACGCAGCGCCGCCAGAAATGGCTGCAGCGTCATTTCCCGTTCCTGATCCGGCACAAACAGGGCGTGCGAATCAAGGAGACCCTGCACGTAATTCAGATATTCCTCATCGGTGGCGCCAGTGGGCAAATCGAGACCGCCAATGCGTTTCAGCATTTCGGCGAACACGCCCTCATGCCGGCGTTCTTCCTCGGCCATGAAACCAAAAAAATCCTTCGCCTGCTGGTTGGTGGCTTTTTCCTGCACTTTCCGGTAAAAGGCGTACCCACGGCGTTCAATTTCCAGGGCGGCGGCAACGGCGTCAGCCGCTTTGACAAAACTGGCCATATGCTCTCCTTTGGTAAAGGGTGACAAGAGATTTACCGTGACTGTAGCGCACTTCCTTATCCTGGGACAAGAGATTATTGTCGCCACCAGGAGAAGACGGCCAGCCAGGGGAGGAGGAAGATCATGACACAGGCGACGCAACAGGCTATTCATGCCGGCTGGCTGATTGATGGCTCAGGCGGCCCAATCCGCCGTAACGTGGTATTGCGCCTTAATCGGGGAAAAATCGCCGAAATCGTCGATGGCGAAAATTGGCGCGGCCCCGCCCTCGATCTGAGCCGGGCCACCATTCTGCCGCCCCTGATTGACGCCCATGTCCATCTGTGGCTGTCAGCCAGCGCCGACCCTGAATACCGGGCCAAGCAATGTCAGGCGACAGCGGAGGAGATGAGATGGCAAATCCGGCAAAATCTTGATTACTGTCTGGCGCATGGTGTGCTCGCCGTTCGCGATTTGGGCGACCGGCATGGCCTGGCCTGGGCCGAAGCCAAGCGCCTGGGCAGCGACGCGCCGGTCAAAATCATCGCCGCCGGCCCTGGCTGGCATCAAGAGGGCCGCTACGGCACCTTGTTCGCCCGTGCGCCAGAGGCGGGAGAAACGCTGGCCGCCGCCTGCCAGCGCCTTGATGACGGCGCCCCCTGGCTGAAAATTTTTCAGTCCGGCGCCAACAACCTGAAAGTCTTCGGCCAAGCCGCCAAACCGCAGTTTTGCCTGGAGGAAATGCGGGCGGCGGTGGCGTGGGCGCATGGCCAGGGGAAAAAGGCCGCCACCCACGCCAACGGCGAAGAGGCGGTGCGTCTGGCCCTTGAAGCCGGTTGCGACTCCATCGAACATGGCTATTTCATGGGCGGGGCCAACCTTCGGCGGATGGCCGCCAGCGGTGTTGCCTGGGTGCCGACGCTCGTTCCAATGCGCGCTTTGGCCGATTATCCGGGGCTGTCCGCCGCTGAACGGGCCATCGCCGCCAAAAATCTGGCCCATCAGATCGAACAGGTGCGGCTGGGGCAAAGGCTGGGCGTGAAGATCGTCTGCGGCAGCGATGCCGGTTGCGCCGGGGTCATCTGCGGCGACGCCGTGCGCGAGGAATTGGCGCTGCTCATGAAGGCGGGATTGACTCTGGCCGAAGCGGTGCGCAGCGCCACGAGAGACGCCGCCACTTTGCTCGGTTTACCTGGCTTCATCCTGGCGCCGGGCGAAGACGCCGACTTCCTCGTGGTCAGGGCCTCACCCGCTCAGTTGCCGCGCAAGCTGTTCTTTCTCGACGCCATCTACCGTCAAGGTGAAGCGGACAGCCGCTACCACCCGCCCGTGCGATAAATCATGAGATAAAAATGCAAGCGAATGGACAATCCTTTGAAATAATGCTGGTCGCTGGTGAGGCATCCGGCGATGGCCACGGCGCGGCTCTGGCACGGGAGATGCAAAAAGTCATACCGGAAGCGCATCTTTTTGGCATGGGCGGCCAAGTGATGGCCAAGGCCGGCGTCGAAATCCTTTTTGACGCGGCGAAAATCTCGGTCATGGGCGGGGTTGAGGTAATCACCCGGCTGCCGGTAATTTTCTCGGCCTTCCGCGCCCTGAAAAACGCCTTGCGGGCCAGACGCCCGGCCCTCGTTATCCTCATCGACCTGCCCGACTTCAACTTGCGGCTGGCAAAATTGGCAAAAAACCTTGGTATCCCAGTACTCTATTACATTACGCCCCAGGTCTGGGCGTGGCGGGCCGGGCGCGTTAAAACCCTCGGCGAGCGCACCGACCGGCTGGCCGTAATCCTGCCTTTTGAAGAAGGCTTTTTCCGCGCTCGCGGCGTCGCCGCCCACTATGTCGGTCATCCCCTGCTCGACCACGAGCCGGCGCGCCTCAGCCCGGAAGAATTTCGCACCCGGCTCGGCATCGCCGAAGACGCCCTCTGCATCGGCCTATTACCAGGCAGCCGCCAGCGCGAACTGAAAAGCCTGCTACCGGTCTTTTTGCAAGCGGCGGCGCTGTTGCGGCAAAGACGTCCGGAAAAGCTGGTCTTTCTCCTGCCCTTGGCCTCAACACTCAAGGAAGCCGATCTTGAGGCGGCGGGGCTGCGCCAATACCGCGGCGCCCTCGATATCCGTGTGGTGACGGCGGACCACCGGGCGCTGATGGCCTGCTGCCGGGCGGCAATGGCGGCTTCCGGCACGGTAACGCTGGAGCTGGCGCTGGCCGATACGCCGATGGTGGTCTGCTACAAACTGGCGCCCATCAGCTATTTTTTGGGGAAAATGCTGATCCATGTTCCCTTCTTTTCCCTGGTCAATTTGATTGCCGAAAAGAAGGTGGTGCCGGAGTTGTTGCAGCGCCAGGTCAGCGCCGAAACCATCGCCGCCAGCCTGTCGCCGCTTGTCGACGACGGCCCGGCCCGCCACGAGACGCTCTCTGGCCTGGAACTGGTGCGCGCCCGGCTCGGTAGCCCCGGCGCCTCGGTACGGGTGGCGAAGATGGCCAAGGCCGTGACCGGGCCGAAATGGCAAGCTGGGCAGGACGAAAGACGATGATCCATCCCGATACCGAAGTTCGCTTCATCAGCGACGAAAAGGGGCGTGGTCTGGTGGCCACCGCCTTCATCCCGAAAGGAGCCATCACTTGGATACTTGACCCGCTCGACCGGGAAATCCGCCCGGCGGAGTTGGCCGCCTATGATGGAAAATACCGGGAGATTCTCTTGACCTACAGTTTTCGCAATAGTGCCGGAAACTACATTTTTTGCTGGGACAATGGCCGCCACATCAACCACAGTTGCGACAATAACTGCTGCCTGACGCCATACCAACTTGAATTGGCGGTGCGTGACATCTTGCCGGGCGAGGAACTCACCGACGACTATGGCTACCTCAACATCATCGCGCCCTTCACGCCAGCGCCAGAAGCGGCGGGCCGCGCTGTCATATACCCGGACGACCTGCGGCGGTACTGGCAAAAATGGGATCGGCAATTGGCCGGAGCCTGGCCCCTGGTCGAGCGGGCCGCCCAACCCCTGCGGCCTTTCATTTCCGATGAAACCTGGCGTATTTTAATGGCCATATCTCACGGGCAAAAGGCAGCGGATTCCATCCTGAATTGTTTTTATCCTGGGGAGTAAACGATGATTGCTGAAGTTGCCCAGGGGCTTACCGGAAATTTACTCATGAATCGGCCGCGGATCAGGCCAAGGCTTGCCTACCGGCCTGTGCTCACGGTATAAGATCAAATTGGCTTCCGCTCTTTTCCGACCCATCAGCCCGCTGCCCGTCATGCGATTTTCTCGGCTTGCCTTGCTGTTTTTGTTTGTACTTTTCGTCCCGGCTCCGGCGGCCGCCCTGACGCTGACAGTCAAGGTCGAGGGCGTTGACGGCGATCTGCGGCAGAATGTCCTGAGCGAGCTGGCCATTCACCGCTACCGGAACAATCCGCTTCTGCGACCGGCCGATGTGCGGCGATTACATCGCCGGGCGGAAAAAGATATTGCCGCGGCACTACTGCCGCTCGGTTATTTTTCGCCCCACGTTACGGCCAGCCTGCATGACGACGGTGACGGCTTCATTGCCGACTACCGTATCACGCCTGGGGAAGCAACCAAGGTGCGGTCCATGCTGATTGAGGCGGCGGGCGATCCACCCTGGTTCCACCAAGCGGCGGCGGCCTTCCCGCTGAAAATCGGCGACATTCTCCATCAAGGCCATTATGAAGACGGCAAGAAGCGCCTGCTGCGCGCCGCCAGCCGCCAGG
>JAIRRG010000134.1 GCA_031256095.1 Desulfobulbaceae bacterium | reverse complement strand
AGGGCGGCCAGGCGCAAGCTGGCCTCGTGGAAGAGTGGCATATGGCCGCTGGCCAGCCGGTATTCATCGCCTTCAGTGAGGGGAAAGGCCTTTTTCATGACCCGGCAGAGGGCGAGCCTCGGCCTGCCCAAACGGTCGGCATTACCGGCGAAGCCAAACATGCGGCAGACGAGGGGGCGCGTTTCGTAGCGGGTACAGCCCCAGCTTTGCCGAGCCTGGTGCTGTGGCTCGTAAAACAGGCAGCGCTTATCGCCCGGCGGCATGGTCTCGATTGCCGCCAGCGTCGCCTCGCCGTCTCCGGCCTCGGACAAGGCCAAGGCCGCGGGCAAACACTCAATGGCCGTTGCCTCGACCTTCTGGCTGTCGCAGCAGCGCCCGCAAAAGCGCGGGCAGGCGAGGCCACTTTCTTTTTGGAAGGCCGCCACCGCCTGGTCAATATCGCGGTAAATGGCCATGACCGTGTCAGCGGCAAAGAGCAGGCGGTTCACACCGCCCCACATTTTACGATAGGCATTTGGATTTTATCTGAGCAATCTGACGATTAAAATAGTATCCGCTCCCAGTTACCGTCATGATGATCATAGCCAGTTGTCACCCATAATAAACCCACTGAATCCACCCTATGTCACCGGATTTCCAGCGATAGAGGCCGACAAGTTTCGAGGAATGTGTGGGAATCCATAGCGTGTGCGTCCTTAGAGAACAGGCGGACCTCTTCCAGAGAAGGCCCCATGATCAAGCAAAAATCTATCGTATTGAAGAAGGAATGGAAAGGTCTTTTGTTTCACAACGGAAACATGCTGTGCCAGCTTGTTGACGAAATAGTCCAGCCAAAGGCCGAAGATGGAAATGAAAGCCAAGCTTACTGCCGCCAACCAGGTTGACAAGCCAGCTTTGAACAGGTATTCTACCAGATGCTGCAACGACAAGCAGGGGCTATAGCTCAGCTGGGAGAGCGCTTGAATGGCATTCAAGAGGTCGTCGGTTCGATCCCGTCTAGCTCCACCAAGAAAATCAAGGCCTTACGGATAACACCGTAAGGCCTTTTTCTTTTGGGCTAACACCAGAATGAAAAAACTGAGTGGGTGGCAAGGTTCAGCGAATAGCGAGCAACATGATTCAGGGAGAAATCTATGCATGTCATTCTTATGAATGGCAGTCCGCGTCAAAATGGCAATACCGCCGTCGCTTTAAAATGGATGGCCGATGAACTCCGGCAAGCGGGAATCTCAACGGAAACCATTCAGATTGGCGATCAAATCATCAGAGGCTGCATCGCCTGTGAACACTGTGTCACTTCCGAAGACAACCTTTGCGCGTTCCATCACGACGGCATCAACAATCTGATAATAAAACTCCGTCAGGCAGATGGGTTTATCATTGGTTTCCCCACATACTTTGGTGGAATGCCGGGAACGCTTAAAAGCGCCATGGACAGACTTTTTTACGCGGGAAAACGCAATGGCAGGTACAGGAACAAGGTGGGAGCGGCTACTGTTTTGGTAAGAAGAGATGGCGGCCCAGAAGCATTCAACCAGATCATCACCTATTATCATCTGACCGAAATGATTGTCGCCCCTTTGCAGACTTGGGCTGTCAGGCACGGCATGAAGAAAGGAGAAATCTGCGAGGATGTTGAAGGGCGGCAGACCATCCGCCGGCATGCCAGCGCCATGGCCTGGATATTAAAAATGAGAGAAGCTACAAAGGATAGCGTGGCGTTACCGCCAGCGGAAGATCGTATCGTGATGAATTTCATACGTTAAAGCCTCCGATCCTGTCTCCCTTTTTGAGACGAGTACGCTTCTGTCCGCGGCCCTGCATCATTTTTGGCGGAGAAACCAAGCTTCAGTCATGTACGGGTTGCCTGTGGGGCCACAGCCATAATCTCTTACGGTCGCTTGCCAACTCCGACATCATTCGATTTAACTCGTTGCCAAAAATGATAGACACTGACCCAATGCCCACTAAGTAGGCATCCAATTTCCGCCGCTGTTGATCGAGCCAGGCTTTTCTTTGAGCGATAGACCATGGTCGGTTGCGACAACGCCAATGCGGTACGTTCAGGTGTTTTGATTTTTTCATCATCGTTGACAAATTCAACGAGCGAATAATCAGCCGTCAATGCAAAGAGGATCGCGGCTTCAGCGACAAGTTCCCGAAAAATAATTCATTCACGTCTGTTAGTAGGCCATGACCGTTCTATCAATTTGCATCACCGCCATGTCAGCAAGTGGCACGCGCCGCCCTTTTGCCAGGACATATTGCGGAAGCCGTATTCAACTTGCGGTCAAACTAGGCAAGGGGTTATGGATAGGAGAAGGTTAACCATGGCCTCGGCGGAAGCGAACATCCATAGAGTAAGCGACCGTTAATCAGCGAACATAAAATCGGGTAAAGACAATGCGAATTTTGCTTATTTCCGGCAATCGGGAAACTCGTGGCGCGATGACACCGTTACCGCTTGGGCTGGCATGTGTGGCCGCCACCACGGCAAGGGCCGGCTATGACGTCGAAGTTTTGGATTTGTTGCAAACTCCCGATTGGGCGACGGTGATACAAACCGCGCTTACGGTGGCACAGCCCGATGTGATCGGCCTTTCAGTACGCAACATTGACGATCAGGCGATGGTCAACACCCGTTTTTTGCTCGCCCCACTGCAAGACATCGTCGCTTTATGCCGCAATCTCTGCGATGCGCCCATTGTCCTTGGCGGCGCGGGCTTCAGCATTTTTCCAGAAAGCGCGCTCACCTATCTGGGGGCGGATATGGGCATCGCCGGCGACGGTGAAGTAGCCTTTCCCCAGCTGCTCTCGTGGCTGGAAAATGGACGGCGGAACGCCCCGCCCGCTGGAGTATACTTGGCCGACACACCACCGGCGCATCATCAGCCAAGGGGGGACGGCGCCGATCTTGACTCACTGGCATTGCCGGAGCCCGGTCTTTGGTTACAGGCCACGCTCGATCCAACATGGCCGATTCCTGTACAAACCAGACGCGGTTGTCCTAATGATTGTTGCTACTGTTCGACCAGTGCCATCGAAGGCCGCCGCCGCCGCTGTCACGTTTGCCATCGCGGCTTCAGCGGCAGGACGGCATCAGTCTAGATTACCAGTGACGTGCCCATTTCGGCGAGTAATCGCGCGACCAAATGGCTCCGTTCACCTTTGGCGCGAAATAGGCATAGCCGTAGTGGACATATCGCTTATCTTTCGCGTGCCAAAATGAGACAACCACGCCAGCGGCATACCTACCGTTATAGTTAGGGTCGCCAACGTCACCGTAAGAATCAAGGTCATCAGCGCCCCAACCATGTTCGTTCATCCAATGCGCCAATCGAGTAACGGCTGACTTTCCAACCGTTCTTGCCCCCTCGAAGTTATTCGCCATCGCTCGTTGTACGTCTTTCGGGGGGACAACAACACGAAGCCATACATATCCAGCATCGGTCGTAAACGAACCAGAATCTAGAGTTTGAACCTTCCATCCTTCAAGATCAGCCTGTCGCAGAACGAGGGTCATAAATTTCGCGGCGGCTTCGGCTTCGGTTTTGATCATCACGCGATGGGCCGCGAGTTGTTTATCGTAGTTCTTCGGAAGACCTGTCTTCGGGTCGTACTCATCGTCATCGTCGCCCGTTTCGCCCGCCGCCGGGACGGCTGGCGTTTCCTTGGCGGCAGCGGCTGGTTTCGCCGCTTCCTTCTCTGGCGGTGCTGCTGGCGCTTCCTGCTTCACGGTGGCCGTC
>JAIRRG010000133.1 GCA_031256095.1 Desulfobulbaceae bacterium | reverse complement strand
GATTCGCCTTATGTGGTGATGATTGTCAAACGCGGCAACGACCTGATCCGTTTCTGGCGCGACACCGGCATGGTTATGATGGCCTTTGTCGCTGTCAGCATCGTCGTTATTTTGTTGGTGATCTTTTCGGTCGTCACCCACATGGTCAACAGCATGTATCAGCTTGATATGCGCCAGCGGGCCGCCATGCGCGATGTCGAGCAGTACAACAAGCTGGCATCGATTGGCCGCCTGGCCGCCGGCGTCGCCCATGAGGTCAACAACCCCTTGGCCATCATCAACGAAAAGGCCGGGCTGATCAAAGACATCTTTTCTTTCACCGAATCCTACGCAAAGGATCAAAAGATCATCGGCCTGATTGATTCGGTGCTGGCCTCGGTCGAACGCTGCGGCAAGATCACGAAACGCCTTCTCAGCTTCGCCCGTCATATTGACAGCGTTTTTGAGGAAATGCGGCTCGATACCGTCATTGACGAGGTGCTGGGTTTCCTGAAGAAGGAGGCGGCATACCGGGGCATTGAGGTCAAAACCAACTTCGCCGACGATGTGCCGCCGTTCCACAGCGACCGCGGCAAGCTGCAGCAGGTGTTTCTCAACCTGATCAACAACGCCTTTGCCGCCATGGATAAAGGCGGCAAGCTGATGGTCGATGTCAAAATGGAGAATCCCGAAACCATCCGCGCCTCGGTGAGTGACAGCGGCACCGGTATCGCCAGAGAAAATCTCGACAAGATATTTGAGCCGTTTTTTTCGACAAAAACCAAAACCGGCGGTACCGGTCTGGGTCTTTCCATCACCTATGGCCTGGTCAAGGAACTGGGCGGCGATATCGCTGTGGACAGCACAGTCGGTGTCGGCACGACGTTCACCGTGACCCTACCGCTCGAGCCACCGGCGAAATCCAGGGAGAAAAACAATGAAAATTCTGCTGGTTGACGACGAACTTGAATTCATCAGCACACTGGCCGAGCGCCTGCACTACCGCGGCATCGAAGTGGCCTACACTTCAAACCCCGCCGAGGCGGTGGAGCTGGTGAAGGCCTCCTGTTTTCAGGTGGCGGTCCTTGATATGAAAATGCCCGGCATCAGCGGCCTGGAAGTGAAAGCGCTCCTTGAGGAGCATTGCCCGCAGATGAAGTTCATCTTTCTCACCGGTCACGGCTCAGAAGAGGATTATGTCGCTGGCCGGTCGGCTTCGGCTTTCTACCTTTTGAAGCCAATCAACATTGAGGCCCTGCTTGCCAAAATCAAGGAAGCGGCCGCGGCATCCGAGGAGAAGCCATGAACTTTGACTATGGCCTGGTCGGCGAAACCGGTTTGGCTTTTTTCGGCAAGGTCTCAACCACAGCCTGCCACGAATTGAAGAATGTTCTGGCCATCATTAATGAAAATAATGGCCTGCTCGAAGACATGACGTTCATGGCTCAGAAGGGCCGGGCCATTGAGCCGGAGCGGCTGGGACGCATCTGCGAGGGCATCGCCAAGCAAGTACGCCGGGCTGATGAGCTATTGGATTATATCAGCCGCTTCGCCCACAGTGTCGATCAGTTCGAGGACGAAATCAACCTGGAAGACTGCTGCCGTCTCGTGGTCTTTCTGGCGCGGCGGCTGACGGCGGCGAAAAGGCTGATAGTCGAAGTGACAACGCCCCCGGAGGGCACGGCGCGGCTGACCAGAGGCAATCCTTTTCTCGTTGAAAACCTGCTGTGGACGGCGCTGCTGGAAGCCATGCAATTCTGTGATAACGGCGGCACCCTCCGCCTGATGCCGGGCGAACGCGATGGCCAGCCGATGGTCGCTTTTGGCGGTTTGAACTGTCTGAGCGAGGACTTTTGCCCAACCTCGCCCCTGTCGGCCCTTCTTGCTTCCGCCCCGGCCCGTTGGATGACATATTGCCCGGAACAGCGCTGTGAACTCATTTTTACCGGGGGTGAAGGCTGAGTGGGAAATCCAACTACAAGGAGTCTGTCATGTCTGCCAACGTCTTGCTGATTGATGACGAGACCGATTTTTTAAGCGTGATGGCCGAGCGCATGACTATGCGGGGGATGCAGGTAGCTACAGCCTCGTCGGCCAGAGACGGCTTAGCCAAAGTCGAAGCCGGCGACTTTGACGTGGTGGTGCTTGACTTGGCCATGCCGGAAATGGATGGCGTCGAGGCCCTAAAACAGTTGAAAGCAAAGAAGCCGGATTTGGAAGTGATCCTCCTCACCGGCCATGCCTCGGTCAAACAGGGGATTGAGGCGATGAAGCTGGGCGCTTTGGAACTGCTGGAAAAGCCCGCTGATATGAAGGCGCTGATCGCCAGGATCGAGGCTATTCAGGCGCAAAAACATGATGGGCGACCTGAAAACATCATGGGCGGGAAATAGATACAAAGGGATGGCCATGAAAACGATACGTCCCGGCGACGATGGCACCGTCCTGCGGGAAGCGGTAAAAAACTTTCGCCGGGCAAAGCATGCGGTGGCCCTGACCGGCGCTGGTATTTCCGTGGCCAGCGGCATTCCTGATTTTCGCAGTCCCGGCGGTCTGTGGTCGATCTACAACCCAAAAGAATACTGTACTCTCGACGCCTTCTACGCCAATCCGGAAAAAACCTGGAAACTGTTCAGCGCTCTCGGCGGGCCGTTGTTCGACAAAAAGCCAAACATCGCCCACCAAACGCTGGCCGAACTGGAAGCGACCGGCCTGCTTTCCGGCATCGTCACCCAAAATATCGACTGCTTGCACCAGGCGGCGGGGAGCCGCCTGGTGCTGGAAATCCATGGCGACCATTTTCACCTGCAATGCCTAAAATGTGGTTATTTCGGCGAGGCGACGCGGCAGGACTTTCAGGGGCCGATGCCGCGCTGCCGGCACTGCGGCCAGCCGCTAAAACCCAACGTTGTTCTTTTTGGCGAGGTGGTGCGCGCCTTGAATGAAATACAGAGCCTTATCGCCTCCTGCGACCTGCTGCTGGTGGTTGGCACCTCAGCCAAAGTCTACCCGGCGGCGGCGCTGCCAACGATTGTCAAACAGCAGGGCGGGCGCATCTATGAATTCAACCTGGAACCGGCGCTGCCCCTAATCAGCGATTACTGCTTTCAGGGCGATCTTTCCGACACCATGCCACAGTTTGGCCAAGGGGTGATGGCGGCGACGAATTTCTGAAACAGGATAAATTGGTCGTCCCGCCTCAACCACCCCAGATCACCCTGGAGCAATATTGACAGTGTTGCGGTTTAACCCGCAACCTGGACGGCTTGTGTGGGGTTCAAGTCCACAAAAAAAGCCTAATCAGTTGGCGAAATTTCGCCTCAGAAATTTTTGAACGGAAAACATATTTGTTAGGCTCTAGACCATCAGGGTTTTGTTTTTTGCCACCAAGCGGTTGAGACTGGTGAGGAGTTGGAGCAATTCCCGATTATTGCGCCATTCACATTCTTTGAGGTGGATTTCAAAATTGCGCTTCACCCCATTAAACTTTGCCAGGCGACGTTTTGTAAAGCTCCAAAATGCCCCAATGCCGTTGATATGCACTGACTTTTCCGCGAAGTGCTTGGTTTTGTCGATGCGAAAGTGCCTGTCATATCCGACGTCCACCAATTCGTCGTAGCCTTTCCAACCGTCGGAATGGATGATACTCTCAGGGGCGACCTTGCCTCTCATGATAGATTGAAGCGTTTTGGCTGAGCAGTCTGTGGCCAGTTCGGTGTAGACCAAACCATCGCACTCATAAATGCCGAAAACAGGCTGTTTAAGCGTCCCCCGTCCCCTTTTGCGGGGTCCAGACGGCCACGGATTCTTGCAGTACCAAAGAAACTTTCATCAACCTCAACAACACCAAGTATCTGTTTTTTTTTGATAGTTGGTGGTCGTGAACCAAGCGCCTGATGGCTAAAAAATACCGATTCACGGTTTTTCTGTTGAGCTTCAAGAGCAGGGCGGTTTTGCTGGCATCGATGTCGATGCAAAAACACTCGATAATTTTTCCGACTTTATACCGGCTTAATTTGCTGTTCTGAAACATCGTTCTAGTCTATCAGCGATTATCCTGATGATCTAGAGCCTTTCATTTTCCAACGTCAACTGCCCGATCTTGGTACACAATGCCTTCCAGACCAACATCTGGCTGCCCCGGCGATTTGTCGAAAATCCCAGATGTTCCCTCGCTCAATTGCCGTTTCTTCCAAAAAATCTTGACAATCATTTTCCCGGTCAGTAAGTATCCGTTTAGCTATAAGTAAATATTACTTACTTTATAGGAAGGGAGTTGTTAAGTGGATATGTGTTGAAATAATTCATTGATTATACGTATATGATATGAATATACAGTGAGTAAAATTTATTTATCATGAAAGAAGAAAACCTATCCGTGCCACCGGGAAAGCAAAAGATTGTTCGGGCCATGCGGTCCCTACTCGAAGAAAGGGCGTTCGAGACCATCACCATCGCCGAGATTGCCGCCGAGGCCGGGGTGACAGAGGGCCTCCTTTATAAGTATTTCCGCGACAAGCGTGACCTCTTGCACCATGTCCTCAAAGAACATTACGAAATGTTCATCACTCAGATTGAGCGGGATTTGCAGGGGATTGACGGGGCTCTGAACAAACTGCGCAAAATTATCTGGGCAAGCATTGAACGCTATGCCAATCACAAGGTATTTGCCAGGATAATCATATTGGAAACGAGAAATTCGGCCAAATACTTCGAAACTGAAGCCTACGCCTTGGTGCGGCAATTCGTCGGCATCGTCGATGGCGCCATCAAAGAGGGTCTTGCCGCCGGGGCAATCCGCGCTGACCTGCCACCCACTTTGATTCGTAACACCATCTTCGGGGCCATTGAACATTCATGCCTGAGACGGGTCATTTTTAACGAAGCGGTTTCCACCAACGAGACAAGCAGGCTGATCGCTGATCTCATTTTTAACGGCATCGCGTCCCGGCCAAAACAAGAAAGAGGAAAAACATGAAAGAAGTTGTCATTGTCGCGGGTTGCCGCACGGCCATCGGCGCTTTCGGCGGCACGTTGCGCGATACAAACGGCGCGACGTTGGCCAGCATTACCATGAAAGAGACGATCCGCCGGGCCGGTATCGACGCGGCCTTGATCGACGACATCCGCTATGGCTGCTGCATGGAATCCGCCGAGACCCTCAATGTCACGCGGGTCGGCGCCCTTTTGGCCGGGGTCCCGGAGACCGTCACCGCCGCCACCGTCAACCGCGTTTGTATCTCCGGCATGGAGGCGACCATTTCCGGCATGGCGATGATTCAGGCCGGCATGGCTGACATCATCCTGGCCGGCGGCACCGAACACATGTCCGGTGTGCCGTATTCGGCGCCTGCGGCCCGCTGGGGCTGTCGCCTCCAGGATCAGACCTTTGTCGATATGTTGATCCACGCACTGCACTGTGGTTCACGTATCATGCCGCATCCCGAAGACGGACCGGTAGACGCCAGCAAGGCGCCGCTCAGCATGTTCGTCGGCAAACCCTATATCATGGGCCATACAGCGGAATTCATTGCTCAGCACTTGGGCATCACGCGCCAAGAGATGGATGAGGTGGCCCTTCGCAGCCACAATCAGGCCGAGCGGGCAACCGGCGACGGCTCGTTTACCGACGAGATCGTCCCGGTTGAAGTGCCGCGCAAACGGAAAGAGCCGCTGATTTTCGATAAAGACGAACATTTCCGACCGGGGATAACCATCGACATGCTGCGCGAGTTGCCCCCGGCTTTTGTCCCAAAAATCGGCACAGTGACGGCTGGCAACTCCAGCGGCATCAACGACGGCTCGACCGGTTTGTTGCTGATGTCGGCCGACAAAGCCAAGGAGCTGGGCTTGGCGCCAATGGCAAGAATCAAGGCAGTGGCCAGGGGGGGCTGTCATCCCTCGGTCATGGGCCTGTCGCCAGTACCGGCGGTGAAAAACCTGTGCGCCGCTTCCGGATTGGCCATTTCCGATTTTGAATTGGTCGAGGTCAACGAGGCCTTCGCCGCCCAGTATATCGGCTGCGAACGCGAGCTGGGCTTGAACCGCGACATCACCAATGTCAACGGTTCCGGCATCGGTCTCGGCCATCCGGTCGGTTCCACCGGGGCACGGATCATCGTCACCCTGATGTACGCGATGAAGAAGCGCGGTAAAAGCCTGGGCCTGGCCACCCTCTGCGGCGGCGGCGGTGTTGCCATGGCCTGCGCCATCGAGATGGTGTGATACATCTCAGCGTACTAGAAAAAAGAGACTTGATTGAACGAGCGGCGTACTGAAGATCATTTTTGCCATATTTTTTGAAAGGGGAAAAACAATGACAAACAAACTCACTGAAGACGAGCGGCGGCGCTATAACGTAATCAACCGGGAAAACATTGATTTCCTCATGGAGCGCAACAACCGGGTCACCCGCTGGGTGATCGCCGATATGATCCGGCGCAGCCGCTACCATTTCCCGGACAAAACCGCTCTAATTTTTGAAGATATATCACTAACTTATACCGAGCTTGAAGACCAGTGCAATCAGACGGCCAACGCTTTGGCCGCTCTTGGGGTGAAAAAATACGACCGCGTGGCCATCCTGGCCCACAACACCCATCATCATGTTCTGACCTGGCTGGGCTGCGCCAAGCTGGGAGCCATCTATCTGGCGGTCAACTATCTCTTGCGCGACGACAATATCGCCTTTTGCGTCAACCATTCCGAAAGTGTGGTTTTCATCATCGAAGACAGCTTGTACCCGCAGGTGAAAGATGTGATGGCCAAGATGCCGTCGGTGAAACATTTGATCTGGTCGAATCAGGGCGCGGGAGAAGCGCCGCCGCGCGGCTTCATCAATTTTGATGAGTGGTTTGCCGCCGCTCCAAAGACCGAGCCGGATGTCATCCTGCGCATTGAGGACCCGGCGCAGATGACCTACACCAGCGGCACCGAGTCGTTGCCGAAGGGAGTGATCATCAGCAATCAGGCGCTGATCGCCGAGTACCTTGGCTGCATCATCGACGGCAAGTACGAAGCCGGCGACATCAACATCAACGCCCTGCCGATCTTTCACTGCGCTCAGCGGGATGTCTTCATGAACCCCCTTTTCTGGGTCGGCGGCACCAACATCCTGATGGCGCCCAACGTCGGTAATATCCTCGCCGCCATCGAAAAATACCGGGCGACCATGTTCTTCGCGGCCCCCACCGTGTGGATCGCCATTCTTCGCCATGCCGATTTTGGTAAATATAACCTGAGTAGCCTCATCAAATGCTACTACGGCGCCTCGATCATGCCGGTGGAAATCCTGCGCGAGATGCTGGAGAAATTCCCTAAAGCCGGGGTCTACAACTGCTATGGCCAGACCGAACTTGCTCCCCTTCATACCATTCTCAAGGCCGCGGACGCGATGACAAAATTCGGTTCCGCCGGCATGGCTGGGCTGCATATGGAGAGCCGCATCGAAAATCCCGATGGCCAGGAGATAAACGAGGTGAATGTTGCCGGGGAAATCTGTGGTCGTGGCCCACACGCCATGACCATGTACTTCAAAGACCCGGACAAAACCGAGGCGGTCATGACCGGCGGTTGGTTCCACAGCGGTGATCTCGGCGTCCTCGATGACGATCGCTACATTACGGTCGTTGACCGCAAAAAGGACATGATCAAAACCGG
>JAIRRG010000087.1 GCA_031256095.1 Desulfobulbaceae bacterium | reverse complement strand
CCGGTTTTTTTATGGAAACAATGGAACGGATGATGATCGCCGGCTTGGGAAATCCGGGCCCACGCTACGAAAATACGCGTCATAACATCGGCTTCACGGTCGTCGATGAATTGGCGCGGCGCTGGAATTGTCCGCTGGCCATGGGCAAATGGCAAGCGATCTCTGGCCAGGTTCAATGGCAGGGGCGGCGGATGGTCTTGTTGCAGCCGCAAACCTTCATGAACTTGAGTGGGACGGCGGTCAGAGATGTTTTACATTTTTTCAAAATTCCCGTGACAAAACTTCTGATTATCCACGACGACCTGGATATGGCCTTGGCGCGGCTGAAGCTGGTTTACGGCGGCGGCGCTGGCGGCCACAAAGGCATCATCTCGATTGGTCAGGAACTGGCGGATGCAGGATTTTACCGGTTGAAAATCGGCATTGGCCGCCCCGGCAAAAACGACATCCCGGCGGAGATGCCGGTCGAACATTTCGTCCTTACCCCATTTTCCGCCGCGGAGCGGGCTGTTCTTGAGACTCGCCTAGACGACATTATCGCCGGGATCGAAGAGTGGTCGTGCGGTTTTGCCGACAAGGCGATGAACCGGCTGAACGCCATCAAATAATCTTCATTTATTTGCTTCGACGGCCTTGACCGTGTTGGCCTCAGCCTTGCTGGTGGTCTTGGTTGCAGTCTTGGCCTCGGCGGTCAGTGGGTGCAAATCGAAGACGATCCGGTGTTGCGATAGGTCTTTGCCTTTTTCGATTTTCGGGGCACCGAGAACCACCTGTTCCACGGGCACGGCCAGTTTGTTGGTGAGAATACCGCGGATCAGCTCGGCCCGGCGAATGGCCAGGTCTTTGAGCACAGCGGCATCAATGGCCACGGCCTGCGGTTTGACTGGGGCGAAACGCTCAGGCAGTGGCGGCGGGATATCGGTTTCCTCAGGCATGGCCACTGACGGTTGGCCGTGTTTTTTCAATTCCTCCTGCCAGGCAGCTGCGCGGCGGGCGTTTTCTTTGGCCACTCGGCTGTTTTCCTCAGCTTCCAGTTCCTTTTTCATGGCTTGAGCGTCGGCGCTGTCGGCGCAGCCAATCACTTCCAGGGCCGAAAGTGGATGGGCGGTAAGAAATCCGCCGATTTGCTTGAGAGCCTCACGACTGCCATCGCTCATTTTCGCTTGGCCGGGGACAAAATCAACGGCGCCATTTTCAGCCCAATCGGTGGCGCCGGCCACCACGAATGGCTCGGTCCGCGCCCGTTTGATAAGATCACGCCAGGCGGCCAGGCCCCGTTCGAAAATCGGCGCCGGTTTACTGTCAGCGGGGCGGTTGGCGGTGGCCCGCCAGATGACATTGCCCTCTTTATTGGTCAAAAGCGCCAGCAGAAAGGCGGCTTCCGCCTTCGGTGAGGTAACGGTCATATTTTTTCCGGTGAACAGCGCCTCTTCTTTAACGGATTTACCGTCGTTTGAAGAGGCGAGATCAAGGCTGATCAAACCATCTTGGCTGATGCCGAAAAAGTCGCCGGTTTGGCTGGCGAAGCGTTTGAGCGGCAGATCGGTGATCGAGAGTTTCCATGGCCCGGCGCCGCCGTCGAGAAAGGCGGTGGAACCACTTAGCTTGATGGATGAGCCGACCAGGGAGGCGGTTAGTTGCAGCGATGTCGCCTGTGCCGGTTTATCAGTGACGAAGGCGCCAAAGTCACCGTTAATGGCGCTGATGTTGCCACTCCACTGTGGCCGCAGACGATTGTCGCTGTAAGCGATGAGGCCGTCTTTTATGGAAATCCGCTGAATTTCCAGGGCTACTGACTCATCTTTTTTACCGGCGCATATCCGGGTGATGAAGTTGGCGAGTCGGGCAGGTAGTACCGGTGAGGCGGCGTCAACGGCCACGGCCAACCGCGGTTTTTTCAGGGCCATTTCGCCAATGATTGCCGAATGTTTTTGCCGGTTAAAACGGATGCCATACAGGTCGAGGCCATCCCATGAAAAATACGGCGTTTTCTTATCGGTCAAGGTGCCGGCGGGGAGGGAAATGTCCCCTTGAAAGACGGTGCCGGGCAACAGCACGTTGCCTTTGCCGCTCAACGGCATATCAACGGTCAGGAGGAAGCCGTTGCTGGTGTACCAGGGCAGAATCGTCGCCGTCGACAGGTTGCTGAAATCACTGCGTAAGGTCAGGTTCAGTGGGAAAATGCTGGCATTGCCGCGTCCGTTGATGTGTCCCTTGTCGCCCAGCCTTGCCTGCACCTGGAGGTTATCCTTATCGCCAGGGCGCTGGGCGCGGCCCAAGTCGGTGGCCTGTATTTTCACCTCGGAAAAACGCAGTTCTGGCAGCTTGCGCTCGGAATTCTTCAGCGTCAGCGTCCCTTCATAATCGAGGCTTTCAAGCTGAGGGAAACTAGCCGTGAAAATTTCCGGCGGCTTGGCGGCGTCGAGTAGCGTTTCACCGCCGACAAGCGTCACCTTGCCCAAAGAAAGGCCGTCCTGACTGAGAGAAAAACCGTCGAGTTTCAGACTTTCCGCTTTGAACCAGGCGCCTAGGGCAAGCTTTTTCGCCTCCATATGGCCATTTTTCAATAGCCACGGTTTCAGGCCGGAGCTGGGCTGCGCCGTGCCTGCCTGACGATCGGGAAAACGCAGCGTCGCCTGAAGATTGGCCTTCCCTCCGCTGGCCAGTTCCGGCCTGCCGAACCATGACCAGAGGGTGGTCAGTGGCATAGCCTCAAGCGAAATATCGCCGCTGGTCACCGCGCTACCGAGAAAATCACCGGTGAAGCGCAGGCGGCCCCCGGTTTCTCCGTGGCGGGCCGCTAGAGAGTAGCTTCCTGTCACCTCATCCTTTTTCTGGCTGGCTGCCCGCAGGTATTTGCTGATCCGAATATCTATGCCATTCCATTCATCGACGTTTTTCTTGTCGTCACCTCTTTGCAGAGAACCGTCGTCGGCGAGCAGGCTATCGACGAGCAGCCGGGAAAACATGCTATTTCCCTCATCGGTTGGTGGTGTCGAAAGCACCTGGGTCAGATGCCAGGGAAAGTCATTCGGCGTGACCACAGTGAAGCCGTGGGTGACGATGTTGCGGAAAGCGATTTCGCCGCTCATGGGCCGCAACACGCCGTCGAGATGGCTGGTGGGTGCCGTCACCGTCACCGATTTATTGTCGTCGGCCAGTTCCAAGTCAGTAAGTTTTAATTGGAAATCAATAGCTATATCGCCTCTGGCCGGGACAAAGGTCAGTTGCAGATCGCCTTCGGCGCTGCCCTTGGTAATGGCCAAGGGAAATTTCATCGGCAGATAGCCGAGATAGCGTTTTATTTCCAGGTTGCGGATGGTACAGGCCAGTTGGGTGGTTTTCCCGGCGTCGTCACGGCCAGGCTTGCCTTTCAGTTCAATCGGGCTGCCGTTGAAGACGGCGGAAAAAAGTGGTTCCACGGTGGCATCAACCGCGGCGACGATATTGCCGATATGAGGGATGCTTGCCCTGACGTTTTCAAGGATGTGCTCGTTGTGCCGTATTTCATCTGTCAGGCTGATTTGCCCGTCGGAGATTTCGATATTATTCAGGGAAAACTGAAACGGCAGCTCAGCCAGGCTCAACAGGCCGCTGTCATTATTTGACTGAACGGGGCGGGCAAACAGCCGCCGCAGGTTGTAGTGGTGGTCCTCACCCAAGACGGCCTTAATACGCGGGTGGTCGATGCGCAGGCCGCGGCAAACCAACTGCGAGCGCAACAGCGACAGAGGGGCAAGTTTCGCCCGCGCCGCCGCAATTTCCACGATATTTTCTCCGTCGTCGTTGATGCGGGAGTTGCCAAGCGAGAGGGTGAAGGTGAATGGATTGAAGGCGATTTCCGGTGCATCAAGATGCAGGCGCTGATCATGGGCGAACAGTTTCGGCAAGTTTTCCCGCAGATACCAGGGTACCCCCCAGAAACCGGCCAGACAGTAGGCGGCGAAAATAATGCCGAGTGCCAACGCCGCCAAGGTCGGTAGCAGCCAGGGACGGGCGGCGCGTTTTCGACCTTTCCCCGTTTTGTCGATTCGTCTCTCGCGGACGATGTTTTCCCGGTCGGCAAGGGTTTGCCGTGGCGGTTTTTCGCTCTCACCGGGCTGGATAGCGATATGGTCAGGGTCACTGCTGGATGAGGACATTTTTCGCGATGGGGAAAGAGGCGAGCCGGAGAAAGCATGAACCGGCTGGCCCATGCCCCGATTATTATGACGCGGGCGTGTTTTTTTTTCAAGGCGATTTCGGTGGGGAGGCTGGCCGCGCCTGCTGAAGGCAGGGCTGGCGGGCGGAAAGCCCCTGACCGGCGTCATAATTGTAGCTCGGAATTTCCCTGATAGTATTTGCATTTCCCTATCAGTTGCCGGTACAGTAGAAAGATTACAAAAAAGCAAATGATTTTTACCGATTACCCATCCTTCGCTTTCGTTCGCGCATGGCCACTTTTACCGAATTGTTTCGCTGGCAAGATATTCTCGACATTGCTATTGTCGCTGTCATCGTTCACCAGATCATCAGCATTGTTCGCGGCACCCGCTCGCTGCAAATGTTGGTTGGCATTTGCGTACTGATAGTGGTGTATTTCGCCGCCCGCGTCTTCGAGCTGGCGACCCTGATGTGGCTGATGCAGACCTTCTTCAGCTCGCTGCTTTTAATTGTCATCATCGTTTTTCAGCAGGACATCCGCCGGGCACTGACCCAGGTTGGGCGCACGCCCTTTCATGGCGGTACCGGTTTTGTCGCCAAAAATATTGATGAAATTGTTGGCGCCGCCAAGTATCTGTCGAAACGCAAGATTGGCGCCCTGATGGTAATGGAGCGGGATATTGCCTTGAGCGAATATGTCGAAACTGGTTTTGTCCTTGACGCTAGCCTAACCAAAGAGCTGCTTATTGCCATTTTCATGCCGGTTTCGCCTTTGCATGACGGTGGCGTCATCATTGACAAGGGCAAGATCCATTCCGCCGCCTGTATTCTGCCCCTGACCCAAAATCCCTATATCAACAAACGCTACGGTACCCGTCACCGGGCCGCCATCGGCATCTCGGAAGAGACCGACGCCGTGGTGATCGTCGTGTCCGAAGAGACACAGGAAATTTCCCTCGTCCGCCATGGGGCCCTGACCACCATGGGGGATGAGATGACTTTGATGAATAATCTGCGCGCCATTTTCACCAGCAATCAACCGTCGTCGTTATCATGGAAAAACTGGTTTCCGATAAAATGAAAGGCGGCCACGGCCTCTTTTATCACCTGCGGCGCAGCGACTGGCTTCTGCGCCTCGTCTCTATTCTCATCGCCCTCGGCCTGTGGTACATGGTTGGCCGCGAGGATGTGGTTGATAAAACCGTTATGGTTCCGGTCGAACTCCTTAATCTGCCGCGTGATCTGGTCATCGCCAGCCAGTTCAAGCGTAACATTGAGGTGACGATCAGCGGCCCCAGGGCGGCGATTGAAAAGATGATGGGCAGTTCCATCAGCCGTCAGGTCAACCTGGCCAACGCCCAGCCTGGCACCTTCGTTATCAATAACGATACCGATTCGATCCTGGCGCCGCGCGGCATCAGCGTGTTGCGGGTGCAGCCAGCCTCCATTCTCTTGTCGATCGACAAACTGGCGCATAAGTATTTTCCGGTGGTGCCGGTGACCAAAGGCGAGGTCGCCGCCGGTTTCCAACTTGATGGTTTGACCATGGAGCCGAGCGGCATCCCGATCACCGGCCCCGAGAGTGATCTGTCGCAGGTCGAGGAACTGCGCACGAAAATCATCGACTTGTCTGGCTTGAAAGAATCAAAGCAGAGTCAGGTGCCGCTTGATCTTCCGCCCGAGATTGTCGATCTGATTGGCAATACCTCGGTTACGGCCAGCATCCGCGTCAGTGTTAAGACCATGGAAAAGGTGGCCGCTGGCGTCGATGTCAATCTGGTCATCAACGGCGAGAAGCAAAAGGTGACGCCGGCGCGGGCGGATGTGCTGCTGCGGGTGCCGCAAGCGATGCTCAGGAAGGCGGTTGATCTGCATGAACTGATCAACCTCACCGCCACCGTCGATCCGGATGGGGAAACGGCTCGGCTGACCGCGGTGCCACAGGAACGGGATGGCTCGCAAGTCGAGGTTATCAGCATATTCCCCTCCACTGTCCGCCTGTCGCACCCGCTGCCGAAGACTCCGGATGACCATCAGGTTGGGGAAAACAGCAAGGCCACATCTGACAAACATCGGCCACCACGGGGCAGCCATTCTTCTTCGCAAAAAAGGTAAGGCGCCATGAGAAAGCTTTTTGGTACCGACGGGATTCGCGGCGTTGCCAACGTCTATCCGATAACCATTGAAATCGCCATGCAGCTTGGCCGCGCCATCGCCTTTCTCGTCAAGAACAAGCCGCGCCGTCACCGCATCGTCATCGGCAAGGATACGCGGCTGTCCGGTTACATGCTGGAAAAAGCCATAGCCGCTGGCGTCTGTTCGCTGGGTGTTGATGTCCTTGAGGTCGGGCCCTTGCCGACGCCTGGCATCTCGTTCATCACCACCTCAATGCGCGCCGATGCCGGCGTGGTCATTTCCGCTTCGCACAATCCTTTCCAGGATAACGGCATCAAAATTTTCTCGAGCGACGGCTTCAAACTGCCCGACGAAATTGAGCTGGACATCGAAGACTTGATCTTCTCGCAAAAAATGGCGGCGCTGCGCCCGGTGGCCGAGGAGGTTGGCAAGGCGGCACGCATCGACGACGCCCGGGGCCGCTATGTGGTGTTTTTGAAACACACCTTTCCACGGCAGTTGAGTCTCGATGGTGTGCACATCGTCCTCGACTGCGCCAATGGCGCCACCTACGGAGTTGCTCCCCACGTGTTTCAGGAATTGGGGGCCAAGGTCACGGTTCTGGCTGCGGCGCCAGATGGCAAGAATATCAACCTCGACTGCGGCGCCTTGCATCCGGAACTTATGGCGGCCAAGGTGAAAGAAGCGGGCGCCAATATCGGTTTGGCCTTGGATGGCGACGGCGACCGGCTGATTGTCGCCGACGAGCATGGGACGATCGTCGATGGTGACCATGTCATGGCCATCTGCGCCGAGGAACTGATGCGGCGGCGGCGGTTGAAAAAGAAGACTTTGGTTGCCACCGTGATGTCAAATATGGGTCTCGAGGTGGCGATGAGGCGGCTGGGCGCCAGACTTGAGCGCACGGCGGTTGGCGATCGCTATGTCGTTGAATGTATGCGTAAAAGCGGCTACTCTTTTGGCGGCGAGCAGTCCGGTCATCTGATATTCCTTGACCATATCACCACGGGAGACGGCATCCTCGCCGCCCTGCAATTGCTGGCGATCATGACCAAGCGCAATAAGCCGTTGTCGGAACTGGCCCTTGGTATGGAAAGCTATCCGCAGGTCTTGAAGAATGTCCGCACTGTGACGAAAATCGCGGTCGAAAACATTGCCGGTTTCAGCGAGGCGCAGGCGAAAATGGTGGCCAAACTGGGAGAAGATGGGCGTATTCTCGTGCGGCCTTCCGGTACTGAACCGGTGATCCGGGTAATGGTTGAGGGCTGCAATCTTGATGAAATCACCACTATGGCCGACGAACTGTGCGACTTGGTGCGCAAGGCTGACCGGGGTTGAAGTATTTCAGGTTACAAATGCACATGCCGGTCGCCGCTGATACTCACGGCATCGCCGCTGTGCTGATAACTTCGTTCGTAAAAATCAATCCGCCCGCTATCGCCGATGGTCACCAGCGCCGATGAACGGGTGCCGTAGTTGGCGCTGGCGATGAAAATCGGGGCAAGGATACGTTCCCATTCGATTCCCACTCCGGTTTCCGGCAGTTCCCCATCTTCTGGTTGATGCCGGTCAGCCAGGGCCGCGAAAAACTCCTCCGTTTTAATTTGGCCGGGCGCAAATGCCTTAGGCGCAAGGGTCAGCGGCGCCAGCAATTCTTTGACCCGCCGCGTTTTTGGCCATTCCGTATCGAGAAAACGGTTGGACAGGGCATGTGTCCCCGGCATGACGCGCTCGGCGCCGCCCCCAGCGTTGTTGAAGAAAAGCATTTCCTTCCCATCAAAAAGCAGGAAGTTAAAGGGATTGTAGCCGGCGGCTTGTGGCCGGAATTGTCGCAAAAAGGCGGCGGCTGGCTGGCCGGAACGCAAAAAGTCTACAATGATGGCGCCGCGGCTGGGCGGATTGGGCCGCTGCCGGCTCGGGTCGCGATGGTTGGTCAGCGCTGCCAATTGGCCCAGACGGTTTATTCCTAGCCAGGTACCGCCGCCTTCCTCGTCCCAACCGGCGAGGATGTCGTCATGCCAGGTCAGGGGCGCTGTGGGGCGCGCGAAAAATTCGTCGCGGTTGGCGGCCAGTAGCAGGCGGAAGCCAAAAATGTTCTCATAGGAAAACCAGATCAGGCACATGATTCGGCGACCATTTTCCCAAGCGCCTGGCTCAGGCGGATAAATTCTTCAGGCGCCAGTTCTTCCGGCCTGGCCTTGTCGCCAATTTCTGCCTGACGTAACAGATCGTTAGCCAATGCTTTGCCGTTTTCCGGTCGTATTTCCGGAAATTGTTGCCAGAATCCTGCTGTCCCCAAAGTATTGCCCAGAGTTTTGCGGCGATTGCCAAAGGTATGCCGCACTATTTTTTTTACCATGGCAAATTCACTCGCCGACGGGGCGGTCTCCGGCGCGAAGGTGATTTGGATAAGCCGCGACTGAACGGCAGGCTCAGGGTGGAACATCTCTGGCGACACGGCCAACAGCGATTCGATCCTGGCGCAGAGGGCAAAGAGGACAGTAGCGATGCCGTATTCTTTTGTCCTCGGCTGAGCCATAAGCCTTGCCGCCACCTCTTCCTGAACCATTACCGTTACTTGCCGAATATGCTGTCGGTTATCGAGCACGAGAAATAAAAAGGGATGGCTGATCGAATAGGGCAGGTTACTGATCACATGTAACGGCCTTCCTACATCGGCGGCCAAAGCGGCGAGATCGGTTCGCAGGATGTCCTGGCGCCGCAGTTCAACGTTGGCTGGCAGGTCTTGTTCGGCCTCGTGTAAGGCAATAAGTCCCTGATCAATCTCCAGACCGATGACCTTTTCCGCCGTCCGTGCCAGTGCCATGGTCAAGGCGCCGAGACCGACGCCAACTTCGATTATCGTATCGCCGGGAGCGATCCCGGCCCGCCGGACGATTTCATCAGCGATATGCGGGTGGCGGAGAAAATTCTGCCCCAATGATTTCCTCGGAGTGAGCAAATGCTGGTGTAGCAGGTCGCGTGGCGTTTTCATCGACGTCTTCAGCGCAGGATATGTTTCCTAACCTAAATTGCAACGGGAATAGACATCTTCGGCGAGTGATGTTGTGCCATGCCGCTGGTATTTACGCCAGCCGGAAAGGGCAATCATCGCCGCGTTGTCCGTGCAGTATTCCGGCCTGGGACAATACAAATTTAGGCCATTTTCCTGACATAGCGACAACATTCTTTGCCGCAGTGCCTGGTTAGCGGCAACGCCGCCGCCGAGGGCGATGTTTTTCACCTGATGGCAACTGGCAGCCTGAATGGTTTTCAGGGTCAGGACTTCGACGATGGCTTCTTGAAACGAAGCGCAGATATTGGCCAGTGGTAAAGGCTCATCCCGCGGCCTGGCCCGGCAGTATTGCAGTACCGCCGTCTTCAGGCCACTGAAACTGAAGTCGAGAGAATCTTGCTCCAGCCAAGCGCGGGGAAAAGCGATGGCTTTCGGGTCGCCGCTTGCAGCCATTTTCGCCACCCGTGGCCCGCCTGGGTAACCCAAATCGAGCAGTTTTGCCACCTTGTCGAAGGCTTCCCCCGCCGCGTCGTCGCGGGTGCGGCCGAGATGGCTAAACTGGCAATCAGCCGTAACCAAAAATAACGAACTGGTGCCGCCGGAAACAATCAGGGCGATATAGGGGAAACTGGGCTTTTCCTCTTCGAGAAAAACCGAAAGGATATGGCCAGTCATGTGGTCAGAGCCAACAAATGGAATGCCCTTTGCCGTGGCCAGGGAGCGGGCGAAATTGTAGCCGACCAAGAGCGAACCGACAAGA